>CAIPGJ010000137.1 GCA_903864555.1 uncultured Pseudomonadota bacterium
CGCAGTCTTTGTGGCTCCCAGGAGCAGTGCCGATTCACGGCAGCGGGCCGCCGCCTGAATCGCGCGCGTGGGATTCTCGAACACCAGGAAGCCCGCTTGCTCATAGCGCTCGCGCATGGGCGGCTCGCTGAGCATGGAGAGGATGAAGATCTTCCCGGGATGGGCCCGGCGCAAACGAGCCAGCGGTTCGTGCACCTTGTCCATGAGGGCCGTGTCGTAACCAATGAAGGAGATATGCGCCACGATGATGTCGCAGTCGCTGCCACCGACCACGATCTCGAAACTCTTCGAGAATACCGTGATGTCATTGACCATCTGCGCGGTGGTATCGATGGGATTGCGTGTGCCGGCAAAGGGCAGGATGGCCCGTATCTCCGCCTGCACCGCCGCACTTAACTCCTCTACCCGCAGTCGACCGTCGATAGCCGCATCGGCCATCATCACTGCAACGCCACCGGACGTGGAAATGATGGCAGCACGGTCACTGGCCGGGCGCACACCGGCAGAACAGACATAGGCGATGTCGAGCAGTTCATCCACATCATGGGCGCGGATCACGCCATGCTGCCTGAGAAAGGCGTCGAACAACTCGTCCCGACCGGCCATCACGGCGGTGTGGGACACCACTGCTGCAGCGCCGACTGCGGTGGTGCCGGCCTTGAGCAATACCACCTGCTTGCCATGGGCGCGCGCTCGCTCGAATGCCATCGCCAGCTTGTCGGCATTACGGCAGCCTTCAATATAGCCGGCGATCACACGGATACTGCTGTCACCCGCCAGATAGGCAATGCAGTCGGCGACATCGATATCCGCCTCGTTGCCCGTGGTGATCCAGGTGCCCAGCCCGATGCCACGGTTGCTGCAGACGGCCGCGCAGTGCGAGCCGAAGGCGCCGCTCTGGGTGACGAAGCCGATGCTGCCCAGGCCCGGCCAACGCAACTCCCGCGAAGGCGAAAAGGTGACACTGGTGCCCTGGCTGCCATTGACGAAGCCCAGGCAATTGGGCCCCAGCATGCGCATGCCGGCCGCCTTTGCCGCCGCCGCCATCTCCAGTTGCATCCGGGCGCCCTTTTCACCAATCTCGGAGAACCCCGACGACAGCACCACAGCGGAGCGCACACCCTTGGCAATGCAATCCTGAATCGCCGCCAGAACAGCTTCGGCTGGCACGACGATCACGGCCAGGTCCACCGCACCGGGCACATCGACGGCCCGGGGAAATGAAGGCACGCCCTGCACCGTATCCCTCGAAGGATTGATTGCATGCAGCGCCCCCCTGAACCCCAGCTCTTTCAGATAGCGCAGTGGCCGGCCCCCTATCTTGCCCGGGTCGGAGGAGGCACCGTAGACCAGAATGGATTGCGGCGAAAATGTTGCCGACAGTGCTGCCAACTGCTTTTCGTCGATTACCGACATGCCCGTGCCTCGAAAGCCAGTGTCCAAGAAATGAAGCGAATGCCCGGGATGGCGTGACGCCGGGCACTGCGCTTCAGAGAGTCGTCCTGGGCCGAACGCCCGCCTTCATGACCTTGCCCGGCAGCGGATGCCCGACGATGGCTTCGGCCATCCTGGCGCATTCGATCAATGCAGGCAGGTCGATGCCGGTGGCAATGCCCATCTCTTCGCACATGTAGACGAAATCTTCGGTGCAGATGTTCCCTGGCGCCCCCTTGCTCGCAGCAAAGGGACAGCCGCCCAACCCTGCCACGGTGGTGTCGAACTGGCTGACGCCCAGACGCAACGCCGCAGCGGCATTGGCCAGGCCGGTTCCGCGGGTGTCATGCAGGTGGGTGCCCAGCTCCAGGTCCGGCCAGCGCTCCCGCACCATGCCGATCAATCGCTCCACCGATCGCGGCGTGCCCATGCCCACGGTGTCGGCCAGCACCACACCGCGCGGCTTGTAATCGTATTCGGCAGCGATCCTCAGGATGTCCTCGACCATGCCCATGACTTTCTGCGGCGCGATCTCGCCTTCGTAATTACAGCCGAAGGAGGTCATGATGTAACCCCATTCCAGTTCGACGCCGTGCTCGCGGTAGAAGGCCAGCCAGCTGCGCTGGTCATCCAGGGTCTCGGCGTGCGAGCGGTTGGTATTGCGGATGCAGAAGGTTTCGGAGGCAGTCAGGCGAATGGAGCCGACGATGTCCAGCGGCAGTGTGGCCGCCCGCTCCAGCCCCTTCATGTTCAGCCACAAGCCGGTGTAACGCACCCCGGGTTTGCGCCGGATCGCTCGCGCCACGTCGTCTGCATCGGCCCAGCCGGGCACGCGCTTGGGATTCACCAGTGCCAGGCAATCGATCTGCTTGACGCCAGTTTCTGCCAGGGCTTCGATGAACCGCACCTTGGAGGCCGTGGTGATGTCGCTGGATTCGATCTGGAAGCCTTCGCGCGGCCCCTCTTCATGGATGCGGACTGCCTTCGGATAATCGCTCATGAACTCATTCCAGGGATGTGCCGGCAATCTTTCCGGTCAGAAACATGTTGGGACGCAGAAAGAAGGAAATCACCAATGCGCCATTGGGCGACCGAGCGATATGGCGATGCCCCTTCGGTCGCCAGACATAGTTCCCTACGGTGGCCTCGCCTTCCTCATCAACGATGCTGCCGGACAGCACATAGGTCTGCTCCACCTCGACATGCTCGTGCAGCGGCAGCTCTGTGCCAGGGGCCCAGCGGAACAAGGCGGTCAGAAGGCCGGTCTCCTTGTCCTGCAGCAGGATCTTCATGTCTATGCCGGGCGTCGGGGTGGGCTTCCAGGGAAGCAAGTCGACTGCGACGTAGCGTGATTCCAGATCGGCCAGCTTGTCCTGGCCTTCAAGAAACGGAGTCGTCAATGCCATGGGACCTCCATGAACAGGATTGAACCGATAGGGACCGCATTCTAACCAATCCGGCATCCATTGGTCTTACCAAAGTACTCTGCCGGTCTGGACAGATCCGGGTCGAGGCTATACATTGCCGGCTCGATTAGAACGACATTCTGAAAAGTCGTCCCCGCCGGTCAACCCGGCAGCAGAAGGTGCAGGCTTCCATCATCTGAACCGGAGGAAAATCATGCGTATTGCCACGTTCCGAGGCGCCCTGCTCCTCCTCGGCACATTGCTGTCCGGAGGGGCTGCAGCCCAGTCGGACTATCCGACGAAGGCCGTCCGCCTCGTCGTGCCCTTTGCGCCAGGCGGCTCGGCCGACCTGGTGGCGCGTGTCCTTGCCCAGAAACTCGGCGAACAGATGCCCACGGGC
>CAIPGJ010000138.1 GCA_903864555.1 uncultured Pseudomonadota bacterium
GAAGGCCGGCTTACCGTGATGGTGGCCAACCTCGCGCCGCGCAAGATGAAATTCGGCCTTTCCGAAGGGATGGTGCTCGCCGCCAGCGGCGATGGGCCTGGCCTGTTCATCCTGTCCCCGGATGCCGGTGCTTTGCCTGGCATGCGGGTGAAGTAAGCAATGCAGCCATCCCCCGGCAGCCGTGGCTGCTTCCTTGTAAAAGCTTCATCGAATCTCGGGGATGAGGCTCCGGCAAGGTTTACCCCCTTGTCAAAGGGGGCCCTCATTCACGTAGGTGAGGCCGCAGGCCAGCGGGGGATTTTCGCCAGCGAGACGGATTCCACACATCGTCAAATCTTGCCGGCATTCCCTGACATTGTTGCAGCTTTGCAGACAGGTCTGCGTCGAAACACAGCCAGCGTATCAGCATGGCACTGACGGTTGCCTTGGACAGTGGCTGGCAAATCCCCCCGCTCGGCCTGACGGCCGAGTCCGAGTCGGCCCCCTTTGACAAGGGGGTAAACCCGGCCATGCCAGGTTTGCAGCCAGGGGACCTCGGGCAGCCAGTGCTAACCCCTTTTGCCTGCAACCTGCCGCCCCCGGTCAACATTCACAAGATCGCCCTCACGCACCGCCCGCAGCCGCGCCTCTCCGGCAACCACTGGCAGCGCCCCTGTGCGCTGTCACGGCGCAAGCGCTTCATCGTCAGGCTCCAGCACTCCGGACCACCCTCCAACATTCGATACACGCAGTTCCGTACTTGCCGCGCGCAAGCATCCGCCTGCCTTCGAATCACGGAGCATCCATGTCTGCATTCAAGCCACATTTCCGCCCCCGCCTCCTCGACTGCCTGAAGGACTACCGGGGGGAGACCTTCGCGGCCGACCTGGGCGCCGGCTTCACGGTCGGCCTGGTGGCGCTGCCGCTGGCCATGGCCTTTGCCATCGCCAGCGGCGTCAAACCCGAGAGCGGCATCTTCACCGCCATCATCGCCGGCTTCATCATCTCCGCCCTGGGCGGATCGAAGGTGCAAATCGGCGGCCCGGCCGGCGCCTTCATCGTCATCATCTACGGCATCGTCCAGCAGTACGGCCTGGCCAACCTGCTCATCGCCACCATGATGGCCGGGGTGTTGCTGTTCATCATGGGCCTCACCGGGCTGGGCAGTTTCATCCGCTTCGTGCCCATCTCCATCATCGTCGGTTTCACCAACGGCATTGCCGTCCTGATTGCGCTGTCGCAGGTGAAGGACTTCCTCGGCCTGGACATCGAGAAGATGCCGGCGGACTTCTTCTCGCAGGTGGCGCTCATCTCCCGCCACATCGGCACCATCGACCTGCCCACGGTGGCCCTGGCGAGCGTCTCGCTCGCCTTCATTGTCGGCTGGCCCAGGCTCATGCAACTGCTGGTCAGCGTCGGGGATCCACTCACGGGGCGGGCGCGCCTGTTTCTGCGCCTGCCCGGCACCGTGGTCACCCTGATGATCGCCACCACCGTGGTGGCCTTCAGCGGCATGCCGGTGGAGACCATCGGCTCGCGTTTCGGCGGCATCCCGGAAAGCCTGCCCGCCCTGGCCCTGCCAGAATTCAACTGGCAGACCGCGCGCAACCTGGTCGGCCCCACGCTCACCATCGCGCTGCTGGGCGCCATCGAGTCTTTGCTGTGCGCGCGCGTGGCCGACGCCATGATCAACGACCGCCACGACCCCAACCAGGAACTGATGGCCCAGGGCGTGGCCAACCTGGTCACGCCGCTGTTCGGCGGCCTGCCCGCCACCGGCACCATCGCGCGCACCACCACCAACGTGCGCACCGGCGCCCGCACGCCGGTGGCCGGCATGGTGCATGCGGCGGTGCTGCTCGCCATCGTGCTGCTGGGGGCGAAGTTCGCCGCCTGGGTGCCGCTGGCTTCGCTGGCGGCCATCCTGGTGTTTGTGGCCTGGAACATGGGCGAGTGGCGCGAGTTCACCCGCTTGTCGAGCTACACGCCCAGCGATCGCATCATCCTCATCGTCACCTTCCTGCTGACGGTAATCTTCGACCTCACGGTGGCCGTCGAGGTGGGCCTGGTGCTGGCCAGCGTGCTGTTCATCTACCGCATGTCCGAGCTGACGCGCGTGGAGCCGGTGGAAATTGCCTCGCTGGATGCCGATGACCATGGCACACTGCTCGCCGCGCACCACGCGCAGCATGCCGCGGCCGGACATGGCATCGCCTGCTATCGGGTGTCGGGCGCGCTGTTTTTTGGCGCAGTAGGCAAGATCGAACAGCTGCTCGACCAGCAGCGCGACCGCATCTCCGTGGTGATCCTGGAAATGCACCAGCTCGTCAAGATCGACACGACCGGCCTGGACGCCGTGGAAACCCTGCTGCGGGTGTTGCGCGAAGAGGGCCGGCATCTGGTACTGTCCGGCGTGACGCGCCAGCCCATGAGCCTGCTCCGCGACTCCGGGTTCATCACCCAGATCGGCGAGGCGAATGTGGTCGGCAGTCTGCCCGCTGCCATCAGCCGCGCCGGCGAACTGGCCGGTACCCGGCCGCCGCCGCCACTGCACACCACACACTGAATGAAACACTGAAGAGGAAGCCCATGGAATCAATGCTCCTGCCCATACCGCTGATCGGCTGGGTCTATACGGTTGCCGGCCTGGCCGCATTGCTGCTGGGGGCATCGCTGCTCACCCTCATGTACAAGGCAGAAAAGCTGCCCGGACGGAACGTCGACTACTCGGTATGGAACGACATCATCCTGCTTGGGGTATGGGGCATCGCCTTCCTTGCCGGGATGGGCGTGCTCAACAACAAGAGCTGGGGGCCATCCCTGCTGGAATACTTCTGCTGGGTGATGATCGTGCTGATCTGGGTGAACTCGGCCACCCGCATCCGCATCATGAAGGCCAAGTTCGACAGTGATCCGGCCGCCGGCACCTTCCACTGGCCGGCGGTGATCATTGGTGCAGCCATCGTGGTGGTGCCCGTCACCTTCTTCTGCGCAGCCACCATCCACACCCTGCGTGATGAAGGTGTGCGCCAGCAATTGAAGAACAATGCTGCCGCGGCTGCAGCCATGCAGCGCCAGCCATGAACGGCCAGCCCCGCTGCACAGGGTTGCAATGGCGCCCCCTGCAGCCAGGCCGGGTGCGCGAGGATGCAGCCTCATGGCACTGAGGCTGCTGATCCGCGGTCGAGTCCAGGGTGTGGGGTTCCGCCACAGCCTGACCGAAGTGGCGCGGCGCCTGGGGATTACAGGCTGGGTGCGCAATCGCCTTGACGGCAGTGTCGAGGCCCACATCGAAGGTGATGAGGCCGCACTGCTGCAACTGAAACTGTGGGCGCGCCGCGGGCCGCCAGCCGCACTGGTCGATGGCCTGACCGTGGACAGCGTGCCCGACGAGGGGCTCACGACTTTCGAGCAGCGGGCAACCGAGTGAACCCGGCACCTCAGGCATCCGTCCCCATCCACAGCCCGATAATTGTGATCATATATTGAAGCATACCCAAGGTCATCATTGATTTTTCAATGCGATTATTATCAGTAACCCAAGCCGAATTGCCGACTCCCAAGGGCTGCCTGATGTGCACGCATCCATGCCCACGCCATTCATGTTGAAGTATTGCCGCAGGACACCACCATGCCACAATCACTGAAGAAACTCCCCCATTTCCCCGGTGTCGCCGGCCCCGTCGTCGTCATCGTCATGGACGGCTACGGCCTGTCGAAGACCGAGGCCGGCAATGCCATTGCCGCCGCCCGCAAGCCCACGCTGGACCGGTTGTTCGCGCAGCATCCGAATATCAGCCTGCGCGCCCACGGCACCTCGGTGGGCATGCCCTCGGATGAGGACATGGGCAATTCCGAGGTCGGACACAACGCCATCGGCGCCGGGCAGGTGTACAGCCAGGGCGCCTCGCTGGTGTCCGATGCCATCGCCACCGGCGCCATCTGGCAGGGCGAAGCCTGGCAGCAAGTCATCGCCGGCGCCAAAGCCGGACGCGGCTGCCTGCATTTCATCGGACTCTTCTCCGACGGCAACGTGCACAGCCACATCGACCACCTCAAGGCCATGATCCTGAAGGCCCGCGACGCGGGCATCAAGGCGGTGCGCATCCATGTACTGCTGGACGGCCGCGACGTGCCCGAGACCAGCGCCCTTGACTACGTGCTGCCCTTCGAAGCCTTCCTCGGCGAACTGCAGGCCGCTGGCTTCGATGCGCAGATCGCCTCGGGCGGTGGCCGCATGAACATCACCATGGACCGCTACGACGCCAACTGGCCGATGGTGGAAAAAGGCTGGCACACCCATGTGCTAGGCCGGGGTGACCCGTTCGCCAGCGCCTCGCAAGCCGTCAACGAACTGCGCAAGCGCCACCCGGGCACCATCGACCAGGACCTGCCGCCCTTTGTCATCGCCGCCGGCGGCAAGCCGGTGGGCACCATCGAGGATGGCGACTCGGTGGTGCTGTTCAACTTCCGCGGCGACCGCGCCCTGGAGATCACGCGGGCGTTCGAGGACACGGCTTTCGACCGCTTTGACCGCGTGCGCGTGCCCAGAGTGACCTATGCCGGCATGCTGCAGTACGACGGCGACCTGAAACTGCCCAAACGCTTCCTGGTCGAGCCCCCGGCCATCCGCGACACCTCCGGCGAATGGTTCGGCAACATGGGCATCACCCAGTACGCCTGCTCCGAGACGCAGAAGTTCGGCCACGTCACCTATTTCTGGAACGGCAACCGCTCGGGCAAGTTCGCCGGCGAAACCTGGCAGGAAGTGCCCAGCGATGTCGTCCCCTACGAACAACGTCCCTGGATGAAGGCGGCAGAAATCACCGATGCCATGATCGAGGCGCTAAAGAGCGGCAAGTACCGCACGCTGCGCTGCAATTACGCCAATGGCGACATGGTCGGCCACACCGGCAACCTGCGTGCGGCCACCATGGCCATCGAAGCGGTGGACCTGCAACTGGCGCGGCTGCTGCCGGTGATCGACGCGCTGGGCGGCGTGGCCCTGATCACCGCCGACCACGGCAATGCCGACGAGATGGCCGAACTGGACAAGAAAACCAGACAGCCGGCACTCAACCCGGATGGATCGTTCAAGTCCAAGACCGCGCACACCCTCAACCCGGTGCCGCTCATCCTTTACGACAATGCCACGGGCGGCAAGCTCGGCCTCAGGGCCGCCCCCACTGCCGGGCTGTCCAACATCGCCGCCACCATCGCCAACCTGCTCGGCTACGAGAAGCACGCGAAGTGGGATGACAGCCTGCTGGAGATACGCTGAACCTGGCCGGATGGATTGCCACCAGGCTGGCCTGTCACCGTTTTCGGAGCCCCACAACAACCCTGCGACCGGCCATAATGAGCGCTGGCGTGCATAGCCTCCCGCAAGAGGAGGAACACGCAGACCACCCACGCAAACGGAGGAGACTCAAATGGCAGACGCACGCCGGCTGTCCCATGCACTGGGCGCAGCCATCACCGGAATCGATCTCACGCGGCCCTTGGCGTCGGAAGACCGCGCCTTTGTGATGCGCACCTGGCTGGACAATCAGATCGTCGTGTTCCCTGGCCAGAACCTGAGCGCACCACAACTGGCCGAGTTCGGGCGCACCTTCGGCGAGCTGGACACCCATCTGTCGGCCAAGGACTACATGCATCCTGACAGCCCTGCGGTGTACCTCATCACCAACCACAAGATGAACGGGCAACCCTCGCAGACACGCGACACCGGGCGGCTATGGCACTCGGACCATTCCTTCACCACCAAACCGGACAAGTCCACCTTGCTCCACTGCATCGAGATGCCGGCGGTGGGCGGCAACACCCTGTTCGCCAACATGCACATGGCCTACGAGGGGCTCTCGGCGACCCTGAAGCAGGTACTCGAGCCGCTGGAGGCCGTGCACAGCTTCGGCTACTACGTACAGATCAATCCGCATGTGCAAAAGCGCAATCGCGAGCAGACACAGAAGCACATCGACGCCACCCCCCCGGTGGCCCATCCGATGGTGCGGGTGCACGAGGAGACCGGGCGCAAGGCACTGTACGTGAGCGAGGGCTACACCTCGCACATTGCCGGCATGACCCGCGAGGAAAGCCGGGGCCTGCTGGAACACCTGTTCCGGCATTCCACGCAGCCCGAATACACCTACCGCCACGCCTGGACCCCGGGCGACCTGCTGATGTGGGACAACCGCTCGGTGCTGCACCTCGCACCTGCGGATTACACCCACGAGCACACCCGCCACATGCACCGGGTGACCGTGCTGGGCTCACCCTGCGGGCGGGTGTGGGAGGATGCGGCCTGAGGCTGGAGC
>CAIPGJ010000139.1 GCA_903864555.1 uncultured Pseudomonadota bacterium
CTACCTGAAGTCATTGCGCCTGCAGAAGCTGCTCTCCACCTACGGCATGACCGAGAACACCATCTCCACCACCTTCAACCACTGGGACGACCCGGTCGAGCTGTGTTGCCTCAACAAGGCGCCGCGCCTGGGCGTGTGCGAAGTGAAGATCGTCGACACCGCCACCCTCGGGACCCTCGGCCCCGAGCAGGACGGCGAAATCTGGTGCCGCGGTGAGACGGTGATGCTGGGCTACTACCGCAACCCGGAAGCGACGAAGGAAACCATCACCGCGGACGGCTGGCTGCGCACCGGCGACATCGGCCGCTTCGACCACAAGGGCTACCTCTCCATCACCGGGCGGCTGAAGGACATGTTCAAGACCGGCGGCACCAATGCCTACCCGGTGGAGATCGAGCAGCACCTGGCCCGCCACGGTGCCATCGCGCAATCGGTGGTGGTGGGCGTGCCCGACGAGCGCCTGGACGAAGTGGGCTTTGCCTTCATCCAGCTGCACGAGAACGCGCAACTGAGCGCCGCCGACGTGGTGGCCCATTGCCGCGGCCAGATCGCCGACTACAAGGTGCCCCACTACGTGCGCTTCTTCGAGGATTTCCCGCGCACCTCCACCGGCAAGATCATGCGCGCCGAACTGGCCAAGCTGGCACGCGAGGCAGTCACCGGCGGGCAGATCAGCAAGGTCGGGCGCGGCTGACGGTCTGCGGTCACTGGTTCTTCCGGAATTTTCGGAGATTCAGGCTGCAGGGCGGTTTCTGGCCTTGTCAAAGGGTCTTCGCCGATTTCCGGGGAGACATGGCTGCGGCGCGGTTGACACCCTTGTCAAAGGTTCTTCGTCAATTTCCGGGGACAGCCAGGTTTACCTCCTTGTCAAAGGGGGTTAACACCCGCAGCCTTCACGGGACATATCAATAATGATCAATTTACGGAGCATGACTCCGTCTTAATTGGATCAATTGAATGATTGTGATCACAACAACCCTACCAAGCCATCGCGTCGGCCACCTTGCCTAGCAGCCGCAGGGCTGCGGCAATGTCGCAAAAGGAACCGAACAGCAGGTCGTGCTGTGACTTCTTGTGCGCCGGTTGCCCCTGCAGGGTCAACAGGGTGCGCTCCCATTCCTCGAGCTCGCCCTGCATGTTGTCGGGCAGGCCGGGGAATGATCCATTTGGACCAGGGTCCGGCCACGCGCCAGAGACCGCAGGCACTGTGCTTGTGCGCGCGCGCCGCCGGTTAGAATGCAGCCCAGCATCATGCCGCGCCAACTTTTCAGAAAATACCTTCCGTCCCGCGAAAGCGTGAGGTCCAACCGTTTCATCGGCCGTCTGGGCCCGTGGATGCAGCATCCCAACCTGTGGAGCCTCAATCGGCATTCGGTCGCCGGGGGCGTCGCCGTAGGGCTGTTCTCCGGCCTGGTGCCCGGCCCGCTGCAGATGCTGTGTGCGGCGCTCCTGGCCATTCCCCTGAAGGTCAACCTGCCGATTGCGCTGGCGCTGACCCTGTACACCAATCCGGTCACCATCGGCCCGCTCTACTTCATCGCCTATCAGATCGGCAAGCTGGTGGTCCCCGGCGATGGCAGCATCAGCGCCGCGCCCATCTTCGACTGGCTGCACTTCGGCGTTTGGGTGGATGAATTCCTGCTGTGGATGCTGTCCATGGGCAAGCCCCTGATGGTTGGCCTGGTGGTGATGGCACTGGGGCTGGCCTGCCTGGGCTATGTGGCCGTGCAGGTCGCCTGGCGCATCCACGTGGTGCACGCCTGGCGCCGCCGCTGCGAGGCGCGGCGCGAGTCGGCCTGAGTCTGCTGCGATGACCAGGATCCCTGCGCGGGTGCGTCGCCCCGCCACCCCATCACCCTGACATGACCGTTCTGCAACGGGTCTGGCTGGTGCGCGGCCTGCGCGGCTTCGGCGATGGCTGCATCAGTCTGGTGCTGCCCTTCTACCTCATCTCGCTCGGCCTCAGCCCCTGGCAGGTCGGTGTCATCGCCGCAGCCACCATGCTCGGCTCGGGCGTCCTGTCCCTGGGGGTGGCCTTCAGCGAACACCGCCATGGCACGCGCGGCCTGCTGCTGTTTGCGGCGCTGCTGATGGCGGCCACTGGCGTGGGCTTTCATGCCTTCAGCGATTTCTGGCCGCTTTTCGTCGTCGCCTTCGTCGGCACCATCAACCCTTCCAATGGCGACGTGTCGCTGTTCCTGCCGCTGGAGCACGCCACCATCGCCAGCGCCACGCAGCCGCACGAACGTGCCCACGCCTTCGCGCGCTACAGCCTGGTGGCGGCCGTGTGTGCCGCCGTGGGCGCCCTGTCCGCTGGCGCGCCGCAATGGCTGGCTGACCATGCCGGGCTGGACATGGCCCTGTCGTTGAAAGCGGTCTTTCTCGTCTACGGCCTGCTCGGCGTGGTGAGCTTCTTCATCTACCGCGGCCTGCCGCGGCCCACGGCATCACTGACGCTGCAGCAGCGTCGCGGCCCGCCGCTGAAGGAATCGCGCGGCATCGTGCTGCGGCTGACTGCGTTGTTTTCGCTCGACTCTTTCTCCTCGGGCTTCACCGTGCAATCGCTGATGGTGCTGTGGCTGTATCAGCGTTTCGAGCTGCCCATCACCACGGCCGGCACCATTTTCTTCTGCACCAGCCTGATCTCGGCACTGTCCTTTCCGGCTGCCGCTGCCCTCACCCACCGCATCGGCGCCATCCGCACCATGGTCTTCAGCCAGGTGCCCTCCATCCTGATGCTGCTGCTCATCCCCTTCATGCCCAGCCTGGCCTGGGTGGTCGGATTGATGCTGCTGCGCTCGCTCATCGTCAGCATGGACGTGCCGGCCCGCTCCGCCTTTGTCATGAATGCCGTGACCGAACACGAGCGCACTGCGGCAGCCAGCTTCACCACCGTGCCAAAAAGCCTGGCCGGCGGCATCAGCCCCTCCATCGCCGGCTGGATATTGACCCTCTCCAGCTTCGGCTGGCAGATCGTGGCCTCGGGCGTGATCAAGCTGATCTACATCAGCCTGCTGTACCGGATGTTCCGCAACGTCGAAGCGGAGCAGGCGAAGAAGGCGCGGGATGAAGCGTGTGCCGGAGGTGGGACGATCAGCGGGGGACAGTGAGGCCGGGCAGTGCCGCGAGCCAGGCCGGCCGAAGGTTTACCCCCTTGTCAAAGGGGGCCGACTCGTGAGCGCAGCGAACGAGCGGGGGGATTTTCAACCGCCGTGCCAATCTCTCCACACAGCCAGACCTGCCTGCCATGCATCAAGACTGCAGGCAATATCTGACCAAGTCTGGCATCCGCCCGTTGGCCAAAATCCCCCCGCTGGCCTGCGGCCAGTCGGCCCCCTTTGACAAGGGGGTTAACACCAAAAGTCCTGCAGCGCCTGCTTTCCCGCAAATCGGTGAAGAACCTTTGACAAGGGGGTTTACGACGCTGCGGCAAGCCTCACGCCAACTGCAACACCCCGTCATCCAGGCGCAGCACGCGCCCGGCGCGCGCGGCGAGGGCCGGCTCGTGGGTGACGATGATGAAGCTGGTGCGGCGCCGGCGGTTGAGGTCCAGCATCAGTTCGTAGACCTGGTCGGCGGTCTTGCGGTCGAGGTTGCCGGTGGGTTCGTCGGCCAGCACGCAGGCCGGTTCGGTGACCAGCGCGCGGGCCAGTGCGGCGCGCTGGCGTTCACCGCCTGAGAGTTCCGCCGGGGTGTGGTCCAGGCGTTGTCCCAGGCCGACCTCGCGCAATATCACTTCGGCCGCCGCTTCCGCATCGGCCTTGGGCATGCGCCGGATCAGCAGCGGCATGGCGACGTTCTCCAGCGCGGTGAATTCAGGCAGCAGGTGGTGGAACTGGTAGACAAAGCCCAGGGTGCGATTGCGCAGGGTGCCGCGTGCGGTTTCATCCAGCGCGCTCAACAATTGCCCGGCGACCTCCACGGTGCCTTCGCCCGGCGCATCCAGCCCGCCCAGCAGGTGCAACAGCGTGCTCTTGCCGGAACCGGAGGCGCCGATAATGGCCACCATCTCGCCGGCCCGCACTTCGATGTTGACCTTGCGCAGCACATGCACCGCCGCCGGGCCTTCGCGATAGGCCTTGGACAGGTCCTGACAGCGCAGCACGACTTCCGCTTCGCCGGACGGCGCCATCCAGCCGGCCAGGGTCTGCGGGTCCACGTTGAGCTCACTCATGGCGCAAGGCCTCCGCCGGGTTGATGCGCGAGGCGCTCCAGCTCGGATAGATCGTGGCGAGGATGCTCATCACGAAGGCGGTGACGCCGATGGTGAACACGTCGGCCAGGCGCGTGTCGGAGGGCAGGTAGTCGATGAAGTAGATGCCCTTGGGGATGAGCTGCAGGCCGAAGAAGCTGTAGACCGTGTCGACATTCAGCGCGAGCAGCGTGCCGCCCACCACCCCGATAGCACTGCCGAGCACGCCCACCAGGGCGCCCTGCAGCATGAAGATGAGCATGATGGAACGCGGGCTGGCACCCAGGGTGCGCAGGATGGCAATGTCGGCGCGCTTCTCGGTCACCGTCATCACCAGCGAGGACACCAGGTTGAAGGCGGCCACCGCGATGATCAGCGTGAGGATGATGAACATCATGCGCTTTTCCACCTGCACCGCGGCAAACCAGTTGCGGTTGATCTGGCCCCAGTCACGCGCGGCCAGGTTGGGTGGCAGCGTGGCCAGCAACTGGCGCGCCACCAGCGGCGCATCCAGCGGATCGTCGGTCTTCAGGCGCAGACCCTGCGTGCCGGCATTGCGGAACACGCGCGCCGCATCCTCCCAGTTCACCAGCGCCAGCGCCGAGTCGTATTCGAAATGGCCGGACTCGAAAATCGCGCTGAGGGTGAACTGGCGCATGCGCGGCACCACCCCGGCCGGGGTGACATTGCCCTGCGGCGAGATCAGCACCACGCGATCGCCCACCTGCAGGCGCAGCCCGCGTGCCAGGTCCACACCCAGTGCGATGTTGTAGGACTCCGGCGTCAGGGTATCCAGGCTGCCCGCGCGCATCTTCTGCCCGAGGTCGGCCACGCCCGCCTCGGCAGCCGGCACGATGCCGCGCACCAGCGTGCCGCGCACGGATTCGCCGCTGCTCAGCATGCCCTGCGAGATGACATAAGGCGCGCCGGCCAGCACCCGCGGGTGCTGCTTGACCTGCTGCAGCACCGCGCCCCAGTCCACCGGCTTGTCGAGGCTGTTGATCTCCGGTGGCGCGATGACTTCGATGTGCGAGACCACCGACAGCATGCGGTCGCGCACCTCCTTCTGGAAACCGTTCATCACCGACAGCACCACGATCAGCGCGGCAACGCCCAGGGCGATGCCCGCCATGGAGGCAAAGGAGATGAAGGACACGAAGGGATTGCGGTTCTGGTGGGTCTTGCGCGCGCGCGTGTAGCGCAGCGCCACCAGCACCTCAAAGGGGCGGGAACGGGGTTGCTTGCTCACGGCCGTTTCTGCCTCTCCCCAGAGCCAGTGGGAACAAAGCGGAAAAACCCGGGGAAACAATCGATTGGACAGGGGATTTGCGACACCGGCGGAGTGTGCCACAGGCAAGGAACAGGGGCCAGCAGCACGGGCATGATGCACTGTGACTACGGCCCGGGCGGCCAAGGTGCTA
>CAIPGJ010000140.1 GCA_903864555.1 uncultured Pseudomonadota bacterium
CGTCGTGTGCGTCATGTCCGGCGTGGTTATCGATGGCTGCGCTCATATTGCGTCTCCTGAATTCGGGTCCTGATCGGGGCTATTTGCGCGCTGCTTTGACGTCAGCGGGCTGCACAACCGTGCCTGTCTTGTTGCCCCAGGCATTGCGTTCGTACGTGATGACAGCAGCAATGTCGGTATCAGAAAGCTGTTTTCCGAATGCAGCCATGGATGTCCCCGCCTTGCCGATGAGGACGATGTCGATGTGACCAACCGCAGGCCCCTGGACAATCTTGGACCCGTCCAGGCCTGGGAATGTGCCCTTGATGCCCTGCCCATTCGCCTGGTGACAGGCCACGCACTGGGCTGCATACACCTTTTCACCGCGCGCCTTCATTTCCGCCAGTTCCCACTTCTTGTTCGGATCGTCAGCGGCGGCAGCCATCTCCTTCTTCTTGCCGGCAACCCACGCAGTGTATTTTTCGGCAGATACGACTTCGACAACAATCGGCATGAAGCCGTGGTCCTTGCCGCACAATTCCGCGCATTGCCCGCGGTAGACGCCTTCTTTTTCCGCCTTGAACCAGGTATCCCTGACGAAACCGGGAATCGCGTCTTGCTTGACGGCCAATGCCGGAACGAACCAGGCGTGGATCACATCATTGGCAGTCGTCAGCACGCGGATCTTCTTGCCGATCGGAACCACCAGATGGGTGTCGGTTTCCAGCAGGTAGTTTTCACCCTTCGCGGCAGTGCCGTAGATCTGATCCTGCGGCGTGGCAAGCTGGGACATGAAGCTGATGCCCTCGCCTTCCCCCTTGATGTAGTCGTAGCCCCACTTCCACTGGTGGCCGGTGACCTTGATGGTCATGTCGGGACTGGAGGTGTCGCGCACGGAGAGCAAGGCCTTGGTCGCCGGCCAGGCCATGACGATCAGGATCAGGAAGGGCACCACTGTCCAGATCACCTCCACGGTGGTGTTCTCGTGAAAGTTCGCGGCCTTGTGTCCCTGGGACTTGCGATGGGCGAACACGGAGTAGAACATCACCCCGAAGACGCCGATGAAGATGATCACGCAGATCCAGGTCATCAGATTATGCAGGTCATACACGACCTGCGACGGCTTGGTGACCCCCGGGGTCATATTCAACTGCCAGGCGGCATTGGCGACACCTGTCTGCAACGCGAGCAGCAGTGCCCCTCCCCAACCCCCGAATTTCTTCGTCATCATGTCCTCACCGTTTTCACAATCTCGATCCTGCCGGCCGTAAAAACTGCACCCACTTTACGGTCAGCGATTGCATGCGTTGCCGCATCGGAAGCTCAAACCCTTCCCGGCAGCAATTGGCCGCGCCATACAAAGTCCACAGGCAGACTGCCCCGTGGACCATGACCGGCATAGAAGTTCAGGCATTACAGGGACTCGGCGGTGCAAGTCAGACTGAAGTCCGCGCCGGCTGCGCTGCCGGTGGGAACCTGTGTTGCGGGAACTGTCTCTGGCCTTCAAAATACTGCGCTAAATTAACACACTGAGGCAGGTAACGGCAAGGCAGGCGCCGTGTTTTCACTCTGTAAACAGCCATCGGATTTCATGTCCGCCCACTGCGGGATCTAGGCATTTTCAACAGCTCGGTGTTCACGATCGCAGGCCCTTTCTGTTTCTTGCGCGGCGCCACCTTCCACGCGTGACCGTAGACAATTTCAAACGTGGCAGGCAGGCGCCCGTCACGCTGCAAAGTCTCGTATCGATGACAGGCCGTCGCCCAGCGCCCCTTCCCCATCAGCGTTCTGCGCCGCCCCTGCGCACTATTGGACAGCCCGGACCTACGCAGGTCCCGCGCCAGCGCTGCCATATCCCGATAGGTCAGGGTGAAGGTCTCCATGTCCATCACCGGATCTGCAAAACCAGCCCCGACCAGCATGTCCCCGAGGTCATGCATGTCCGGAAAGTGCAGCGTGTGGGGATAATCATCGACACCGGAGAAAGCATCGCGCAACTCTCGCAAGGTGTCCGGACCGAAGCTGGAGAACATCAGCAGGCCATCCACTGTGAGTACCCTGTGAAATTCCTCGAATACCAACGCTGGTCGCGCAGCCCAGGCCAGTGCCAGATTCGACCACACCAGTTCAACGCCTTCCCCGGCCAGCGGCAGCGCGGAAAAATCTGCACAGATGAACTCGGCCGCCGGCCTGCCAAACAGGCGTCGGATGCGCCCCCCCATGCCCTGGCCTGCCACACCCGCCTTGAGCACTTCGCAGGCACTGTCCAACACCAGGGCACTCGACCCCGGGTACCGCTTCATCAGCAGGTTTGCGCCCTCACCGGCCCCCGCCCCGGCATCCAGCACATACCTGGGCTTGAGACGCACCAGTTCCAACCGTTCGAGCATGCGGCTTTCGACTTCGGCACAAAGCGGAAACCGTTCCTGATCCGCTTTGTCAGCCGCACGTGACAAAGCACGCCTGGCTGCCCTGGGATCCGGCGCACCGGGATTGACTGGCTCACTATTCACGATGGGATTGGATTCTGAGCATGACGGATTCTAGCGGGCAGCCGCAACTTTTACTGCAGCGATGTCAGCCCTTCACGGTCCGGCGCGTTCGTGTACCCATGGATTCGGACCGAAGCTTCCGCGACAGACTGCTTGCCGGCGCAACATCGCTGGCCACGGTCTTTCTGGATCAGGATTGCCGCCTGTGCACCGCCCACAGCGGGCCTGCCCTGCTATGCCCTGATTGCCTGGCTCTGCTGCAGGTCGCAAAGGCTGCCTGTCCGCAGTGTGCCATGCCCTCGATCCGCGACGAAGTATGCGGACAGTGCCTGAAAACCCCGCCCGCATTTGATGCGACGCTGGCCGCGATGCGCTATGCCCATCCCGCCGACATCCTCATCCGGCAGTTGAAGTTCGGTGGGCAACTGCCTATCGCGACGCTGCTGGCGGAGCGACTGCTCGCCTCGGTCCGACACCGCCTTGATGCCATCGATCTGGTCATTCCCATGCCCTTGCACAACAGCCGGCTGGCTGAACGCGGCTTCAATCAGGCCATTGAACTGCTGCGCCCGTTGCAGGCCATGCTCCATGGCAGGATCCTGCTCGAAGGAGTACGGCGCACCCGCGCCACGCCGACACAATCCAGCCTCCCGGCCGATCGCCGGCATTCGAACCTGAAAGGCGTCTTTGCCTGTGACCTGCCACTGGAGGGGATGCGCATTGCCGTGGTCGATGACGTCATGACCACGGGCGCCAGCGTGAATGAACTGGCCAAGGTACTGAAGCGGGCCGGCGCCGTCCGCGTCGAGAACTGGGTGGTGGCACGCACCTGGTGATACGCTAGGGTCTGTTAGCGTTCAGCGCACGGGAAGCATGCTCGAGATCGTCCTGTACCAACCCGAAATTCCTCCGAACACGGGCAATATCCTGCGCCTGGCCGCCAATACCGGCTCCCGCCTGCATCTGGTCAGGCCTCTGGGCTTTCAGTTGCATGACCGGGCATTGAAGCGATCCGGCCTGGACTATGGAGACATCAGCAATGTGCTGGTGCATGCGGACTGGAATGCCTGCCTGGCCCACTTTGGCGAACGCCGGATGCTCGCTGTCAGCACACGAGGCACGCAGCTCTATAACGAGTTCCGATACGCCGCGGAAGACGTCCTGCTGTTTGGACCGGAAACCCGGGGACTCCCCCTTGATGTACTGGCTTCCCTGCCCGCCAATCAGTGCATCCGCCTGCCCATGGCCGGGGCGAGCCGCAGCCTCAACCTGTCCAATGCCGTGGCCGTGGTGACCTACGAAGCCTGGCGACAGCTGGGCTTCCCCGGCGCCGCCCCCGCCGGCAGGCAAACCGGGCCAGCGGCCTCCCTTACCGAATGCCCAGGGCAGACTTCTGGGCCGTGACCAGCTGGGCGATGCCGTTTTCGGCCAGACCCAGCAGGGCATTCATTTCCGTGCGGCTGAACGGCACACCCTCGGCGGTTCCCTGCACCTCCACAAAACCACCGGCACCGGTCATCACCACATTCATGTCGGTGTCACACGCCGAGTCTTCCGCGTAGTCAAGGTCGAGTACCGGCGTGCCCTTGTAGATGCCCACCGAAACAGCCGCAACGAAGTCATTGAGTGGGCTGGCTTCGATCGCACCTGCCGCCAGCAGGCGCGCGATGGCGTCATGAACGGCCACGAATGCCCCGGTGATGCCAGCGGTGCGGGTGCCGCCATCGGCCTGGATGACGTCACAGTCGATCTGGATGGTGCGGGGCCCCAACTTGCGCAGGTCCGTCACGGCACGCAGGCTGCGACCGATCAGGCGCTGGATCTCCTGCGTACGGCCTGACTGCTTGCCACGGGCGGCCTCCCGGTCGCTGCGAGTATGGGTGGCGCGCGGCAACATGCCATATTCTGCGGTCAACCAGCCTTCGCCTCGATCACGCAGAAACGAGGGCACGCGGTCTTCCACACTGGCCGTGCAAATGACCTGGGTATCGCCAAAGCAGACCAGCACGGAACCCTCCGCATGCCGGGTGAAATTGCGGGTGATGCTGACTTTTCGCAGGGCGTCGGGAGTCCGGCCCGAGGGTCGTGTCATGCTCACGGTCATTTCCTTTGTCGGCTGATGCGGGGCGTCACGATACATCATCCCGCCCTGAACGCTGCGTCAGCACTGCGCATCGCCACCACCGACTGAAAGCGAACGGCGCGAAGTGCATGCCCACCGCTTACTGTATCTGGACATCCAGCCGGCAGCGGCTTGTTGGCCTGAACTGGTTGACCCCCTTGTCAAAGGTTCTTCGTCAATTTCCGGGGACAGCCCGGTTTACCCCCTTGTCAAAGGTTCTTCACCGATTTGCGGATAAAGGTCTGGTATCTGCGAATCTGTCTGCAGTGCCTACCGAAACAATGGCCTCATATTGGGAAGCAGGGATAATTCACTACTGTC
>CAIPGJ010000141.1 GCA_903864555.1 uncultured Pseudomonadota bacterium
GCGCATGCTTGTTTCCGGTGGCGACGGAGGACGGCTGGAATTCACCGCTGATGAAGCCGGAATTCCGGAATTGGCCTGGATCGTCGAGGCTGGGGCCATTTCCCGCGCCCTCTGGTCAGGCATGCAGCGACAGGAAAATCTTGAACTGCTGTGTCCGGCCACTCCGGCTGAACTCGCTCCGATGGCTGGAAGCATGGACCTGGGCCTGGCAGATGGACGCCAACTACAGACACGCCTGCTTGTCGGTGCCGACGGAGCACGTTCGTTCGTTCGGCAGGCAGTAGGCATTGCTGCCAAGCAGCATCCTGACCGGCAGATGGGCGTGGTCGCCAATTTCGAGTGTGAGCGGCCGCATGGCAATACGGCTTTCCAGTGGTTTCGGCCTGATGGTGTGCTGGCATGGCTACCGCTGCCGGGGCGTCGCATGTCGATGGTCTGGTCGACCTCTGAAATTCAGGCCGGTGAACTGATGAGTTTGCCGCCCCCAGACCTGTGTGCGCGGGTGGCCGCAGCCGGCCATGGGGTGCTGGGCGGGCTGACGATGCTTTCGCCGGCCGCGGCATTTCCGATAGCGCGGATGGCGGTGTCCAGCATGGTCGGACCGCGGGTGGCGCTGGTGGGTGATGCGGCGCATGTGGTACATCCGCTCGCGGGACAGGGTGTCAATCTCGGATTGCAGGACGCTGCTGCACTTGCAGACGTGTTGTCGGATCGACGCATCCGTGATCCGGGCGATGTCCTGGCGCTTCGCCGATTCGAAAGGCGACGCAAGGAAGACATCCTGGCGATGCGCTGGGCGACGGATGGATTGGACTGGCTGTTCCATTCGGAGGCGGCCAGTCTCCGGCGAGTGCGCCAATCCGGCATGAGGGCAGTGAATTCTCTGTCCGCTTTCAAGACGCTGCTCGTGCGTCATGCGCTAGGATGAGAGGCAACCCACAATTCTCCGGAGTCTGCATGCGCGAAGGTTTTTCGAGATGGTTGCTGGTTCTGGGTGTGGCACTCTGGGCCTGTGCCGCCGGTGCTGGTGCACAGTCACAGGAAGATTCCATCAAGCGCTTGGTTGAGTCACGCTTCGGGGTCAAGATCGAAGGCGTGCGAAAGGCGCAGTTCCTGGGGCTGTATGAAATCGTGGTTGCAGGCGATGACAGGGAGATTGCCTACACTGACGAGGCGGCCTCCTACCTGTTCAGCGGGAATGTCTACGAGCTGAAATCACGCCGCAACCTCACACAGGAACGGCTGGACAAGTTGAATGCCATCCGGTTCGAGGACCTTCCACTGGATCTGGCGATCAAGCAGGTGCGTGGCAATGGCAGGCGTGTAGTCGCAGTGTTCTCCGACCCTTTCTGTTCCTTTTGCAGGCAGCTTGATCAGAGTCTCGCCAAGCTGGATGACGTCACCGTCTACACCTTCCTTTACCCGATCCTGCGCAAGGACGAGTCGCCGGAAATGGCGACACGGATCTGGTGTGCCCCGGACAGGGCCAAGGCCTATCTTGATCTCATGCTGCGCAATCGCCCGCCCGCCAGGATGGCAGGTTGCACGGCTCCCGTGGACAAGTGGCTGGCCCTGGGAGAGAAGCTCAAGGTACGTGCAACCCCGGTCAGTTTCACCACCAGCGGCGTGCGAGTCGTTGGGGCGCGCGCCGAAGAATTGCAGCGAGCCATGGACGAGAGCGTCCGCCGCTGAGTCGCTGCCGATTCGGCTAGTTGGCGGGGAGCGGATACCCTTTGGGCAGCAGGACCCACATTTTCAGGCTTTGGCGCATGCGTCCGGCTAATTCGCCCGCTTCCGACCCGAAGCCCCAGAAAAAATCAGCCCTGACCGCGCCGCGTATTGCCCCGCCAGTGTCCTGAGCCACCACCAGTCGTTCCAACGGGACCTCGGAGTTTGGCATGGTGGTGGAGAGCATCACCGGTGCCCCCAGCGGGATGAATCGTGGATCCACGGCGATGGACCGGCCTGGTGTCAGCGGAATCCCCTGGGCGCCAGCCGGACCAGCCTGGGGGTCGCCAACCGGCTTTTCCTGGAAGAAGACGTAGCTGGGGTTACGGTCGAGCAGTTCACGCAAGCGTGACGGGTTGGCCCGGGCCCAGGCTTTGATACCCTGCATGGAGGCTTCACTGGCTTTGAGTTCTCCCTGGTCAATGAGCCATCGGCCTATCGACTGGTAGGGATGGCCGTTCTGGTCTGCATAGCTGAGCCTGATGGTTTCACCGGAGTCCAGCTGAATTCGTCCGGAGCCCTGTACCTCCAGGAAAAAAGCTTCGACGGGTTCGTCCACCCAGACAACTTCACGTCCGCTGGCGCCTCCCGCGCCCTGGCTGATTTCGCCACGGGTCCAGTACGGCACCACCCGCCTGCCTTCCAGGCGCCCCCGCAACCGCATGTTCCTGAGTTCGGGATTGATGCCGGCGAGGTCCACGACAAGCAGATCATCTGGTGGTGCGTATAGGGGGTGGATATACGGGCTCTTGCGGGTGCGGCTGCCTTTCAGGAGCGGTTCGTAGTAGCCGGTCGCTAGTCCCGTGACATTGCCGTCGGGGCTGGCCGCCCGGTAAGGCAGGAAGTGGGTTTCAAAAAATCTGCGAACGGCAACGCTGCCCGGGGTGGAATTCAGTTTTGCCGCTTCGCCGCAGGCCCCTTTCCAGGCGGGCTGGAATCGCAGGGCATGGCAGGATGAACGAAAAGCACTCCAGGCTGCGGCCAGATCATCGGTTTGCCATCCGGCAAGCTCCGAAAAGCTGACGGGTGCCAGGATGGGCACTTTGGTGGCCGGAGGCTCCGGTTTCACGGCGGGGCACGCCGGACAAACCGGACACGCCGGCGCTGCAGGCGCCGCCGGACAGGTGGCCACGGCAGTTGCAGGCAGGGAATGTGTGGCCACGGGAGTCGTCGTGCCGGGAGCCCGCTCCAGGCTGGCGCAACCGGCGAACAGGATTGCCATCGTAGGCAGGGCGTGCCTTATGATGGCGGAAACAGCGTTTCGGAGTGACACGGGATCATGCAATCAGGTTTGTGGATTTTCATACTCGAAGGTGTGCTGGCCCTTGGGCTGGCAGCCTTCATCGTCTGGTGGACCTGGCCGAAGAAAAAATGACACCGGCCCGATTCAGTGCAGGACGCGTGGTACTGACAGGGTGAATGCTGGAATGGGCGCCTCGAACGAAGTGCCGTCTTCCGCCACCATCTGGTAGGTGCCATGCATGGTTCCAACCGGGGTTGCGAGCGCGGTCCCGCTGGTGTATTCGAACGATTCCTCGGGCTTGATCAGCGGTTGCGCACCGACGACGCCAAGCCCACGAACCTCCTGGACCTGATTGTTGCTGTCGGAGATGACCCAGTGCCGCGAGATCAGTTGGGCGGATACTTTTCCGGTGTTGCGGATGGTGATGGTGTAGGCGAAGACAAAACGGCTCTTCGCCTCATCCGACTGCTCCGGGATGTAGCGTGTCTGGGTAGACACTGTGATTTCGTACTTATTGCCCGCCATGTCGGCCGGTCATCCTTTCTGGGTGGGGAAGGGCGGAGAATCCGCCCGCCGGGAAAATGTCCCGCCTGATGAATCGATGCTATTGCACACGAATTGAATCAGGCTGACAAGCAGCACGTGCAGATCAGTGCCACATGCAGCGCTACAATACGGACATGAAACGCTTTCGCATTGCACCGAGCATTCTATCGGCAGATTTCGCGCGCCTGGGCGAGGAGGTCTCTGACGTCATGAAGGCCGGCGCCGACATGATTCATTTCGACGTCATGGACAATCACTACGTGCCCAATCTGACGGTGGGCCCGATGGTCTGCCAGGCGATTCGCCCCATTACCGATGCCGTGATCGACGTGCACCTCATGGTGAAGCCGGTGGACCGGATCGTCGGTGATTTTGCAAAGGCCGGGGCCAACCTCATCAGTTTCCATCCCGAAGCAAGCGAGCATGTCGACCGCACCATCAGCCTCATTCATGAATGCGGTTGCAGGGCCGGTCTGGTATTCAATCCTGCCACGCCGTTGCACTGGCTGGATCATGTGCTCGACAAGCTGGATCTGGTGCTGATCATGTCCGTGAATCCCGGTTTCGGGGGCCAGAAGTTCATTGATTCGGCCCTGCCCAAGATTCGTGAGGTTCGCCGCCGGATTGATGCCTGTGGTCGCGAGGTTCTGCTGGAAGTCGATGGGGGCATCAAGCTGGACAACATCGCCGAGGTGGCGCGTGCCGGAGCCGACACTTTCGTGGCCGGTTCGGCAATTTTCGGTTCCACGGATTACCTGGCGACGATTTCAGCCATGCGCGCCGCGCTCGTCGGCATTTCCTGACCGCTGTCGCAATGCCAGCCAGTCGTTTTCGGGCGGTACTGTTTGACCTGGACGGTACCCTGCTGGATACGGTGCCTGATCTTGCTTTCTGTTCCAACGGCATGTTGCGGGAACTGGGCCTGCCCGAACTGGATGAAGCCAGCATTGCATCCTTTGTAGGTCGCGGCATTGCGGTCTTGGTAGAGCGCTGCCTCAGGGCCGGGGGCCGGACCGTTCCGACGATTGCCGAAGCTGATTCTGCAAGGATGATCTTCGAGCGTTGGTATGGCCGCGAGTCTGGCCGCCGCTCAAGACCCTACACTGGCGTTGAATGCGCCTTGCGCATGCTTTCCGATGCCGGAGTGCCTATGGGGGTGGTCACCAACAAGGCGGCGCGCTTCACTGTGGATCTGGTTCGACTCATGGGCTGGGAATCCTACTTCGGTGTCGTGGTGAGCGGCGACACGCTGACTGTGCGCAAACCGGACCCGGCGCCTGTGCTGCATGCCTGCGACCGGCTGGGTGTGGCGCCCGGCGACACACTGATGATCGGGGATTCCCGGCATGATGTGGAGGCGGCGGTTCGGGCGGGATGCACGGCGTGGTGCGTTCCCTACGGATACAACGAGGGCGAATCTGTCGATGGCCTGGCCTGCGAGCGCATCGTTCCCGACCTTGAAGTGGCTGCGCGACTGGTTTTGACGGGACGGTCCTGACAGGGCTGCAACACTCAAGGAGAAATGACCGTGTCCAACAATACAAGTGTGCTGGAGGCACTGAAAGCAGTCGTCGGTGCGGATGCGGTGCTGTCCACTGAGTTACAGATGCAGCCACACGCGGTGGACTGGCGCCGTTACTATCACGGCAGGCCTCTGGCCGTCGTGAAGCCTGCCTCCACTCAGGAAGTGGCCGCTGTGATGGGCTTGTGTGCACATGGCCGCATTGCAGTGGTCCCGCAGGGAGGCAATACCGGTCTTGTCGGAGGGGCTACGCCGGATACGAGCGGGTCGCAACTGATCATCAACCTGTCGCGCATGAATCGGGTTCGCGCCGTTGATCCGGTCAACAACACCATGACGGTGGAGGCAGGTTGTGTGCTCGCCAACCTGCAGCAGCTTGCTCGCGAGAATGGCCGGCTGTTTCCGCTCAGTCTGGCTTCGGAAGGCAGTTGCGAGATCGGCGGGAATCTTTCAACCAATGCCGGTGGCACAGGAGTACTCCGCTATGGCAATACCCGGGAATTGACACTGGGACTGGAGGTGGTTCTGGCTTCCGGGGAAATCTGGAACGGTCTGCGCGGATTGCGCAAGGACAATACCGGTTACGACCTCAAGCACCTGTTCATCGGGGCAGAGGGTACGCTGGGTCTGATCACCGCGGCAGTGATGAAGCTCTTTCCGCTGCCTTCGGGCAGGGCCACTGCCATTGTTGCAATGGAGACACCGCGGGCAGCGCTGTCCCTGTTGACGCAGTTGCAGGCGCGTTGTGGTGAAAGGCTCACCGGCTTCGAGTTGTTCTCGGATATCTGCGTGCAGCTCGTCAGCAAGCATTTCCCTCCCCACCGGTCGCCGTTCCGGGAGCCGCATCCACAGTATGTGCTGGTCGAGCTGAGTGACGCGCGGCCCTCATCGGAGGTGCATTCCCTGCTGGAGGGGGCACTCTTGCCGGCCCTGGAGTCGGGGCTCGCAAAGGACGTGGCTCTGGCGCAGAGCGAAGCACAATCAACGGCATTCTGGGCGCTGCGCGAGAACATCTCCGAGGCGCAATCGGCTGAAGGACGCAACATCAAGCATGACGTCTCGGTTCCCATTTCCAACATAGGGGACTTCATCGAGATTGCCGACGTCGCGCTGCAGAAGGCCATGCCCGGGGTGCGGATGGTCACCTTCGGGCATCTGGGGGACGGAAACCTGCATTACAACGTGTCGCCGCCGGTTGGAGAGTCGCCGGAAGCCTTCATGCAGAAGGCCCACCTGCTCAATGCCGTGGTTCACGATGAGGTGGCGAAATTTGGCGGTTCCATCAGCGCAGAACACGGACTGGGCCAGCTCAAGCGTGACGAGATCACCCGCTACAAGAGCAAGCTGGAGCTGGACATGATGCGCGCTGTGAAGGCGGCCCTCGACCCCATGGGCCTGATGAATCCCGGAAAGATTCTGTGAGGTGTCCGCACCTGCCACACCAGCAGGTTGTCAATTGACCCTGTGGTATAGTCGCCGCGCCGTCTTTGAAGATCCACACTCAGACACGTGAATCGCTCCCAATCGAAAACTTCAGGGCTGTGCTCCGGTAATCCCGGTCTCTGGTATGGCTGGCGCCGCTGGCGCATGTAGTCACCCCGTCCGGTCCGTCAGTGCCGGACCGCCAGAACAGCCGTTTTCGAAATCTTCATCCGGAGCAGCATCATGAACGAAGCAGAATTCCAGCGTCTTGCAGCGCAAGGCTTCAATCGCATACCCGTCGTCGCAGAGACCTTTGCCGACCTCGATACGCCGCTGTCGGTTTATCTCAAGCTTGCCAATGGTCCTGGCACTTACCTGTTGGAGTCCGTGGTGGGGGGCGAGCGATTCGGCCGGTATTCGTTCATTGGTTTGCCAGCCAGCAAGCGTATCGTCGTTCGCGGCATGAGTACCCGGGTCATGAGTGGTGACGCCGTCATCGAGCAGGATGAAGGTAATCCACTGGATTTCATTCAGGGCTATCTCAGGCGGTATCGTGCCGCCCCGTTATCCGCCGGCACACACCGTTTTCCCGGTGGGCTGGTGGGTTACTTCGGCTACGACACGGTTCGATACGTCGAGGAAAAGCTTTCCAGGCTTCCCGAAAAGCCGGACCCCATTGGCGCTCCGGACATTGTGCTGCTGCAGTCGGAAGAGATTGCCATTTTCGACAATCTTGCCGGCAAGCTTTATCTCGTCGTGTTTGCCGATCCGCAGGACGACGATGCTCTGGAGGTTGCCCGACGCAGGCTGCGGGAACTTCTCGTGGCCTTGCGCAAACCGGTTAGCATTCCTGCACATGGCGCGATAGCGGACGACGAGCCCATCTCTGGAATGGGGGAGGTGGCGTTTCTTTTCGCTGCAGCAAAGTGCAAGCAATACATCTTCGACGGCGACATCATGCAGGTGCAGATTTCACAGCGCCTCTCGCGGCGCTTCGACGGGGATCCGCTGGCCCTCTATCGCTCGCTGCGCACCCTCAATCCATCGCCGTACATGTATTACTTCGACCTTGGGGACCTGCAGATTGTCGGTGCGTCTCCGGAGATACTGGTGCGGCTGGAGGATGGCAAGGTCACGCTCAGGCCGATTGCGGGGACGCGGAGGCGTGGTGCCACCCCGGAGGAGGATGCCGCGCTCGCCAGGGAGCTGCTTGCCGACCCCAAGGAACGTGCCGAGCATGTGATGCTCATAGACCTGGGTCGCAATGACGTCGGGCGGATTGCCACCACCGGCTCTGTGCGTGTGACCGAAAACATGATCATCGAGCGCTACTCCCATGTGATGCACATCGTGTCGAATGTCGAGGGCGAGCTGAAGCCTGGCCTGGATGCGGTGGAAGTCCTGAAGGCATCGTTTCCGGCCGGTACGGTGACCGGAACTCCGAAGGTTCGTGCCATGGAGATCATCGAAGAACTGGAGCCCGTGAAGCGCGGCATCTATGCCGGTGCCGTCGGATACCTCGGATACAACGGTGACATGGATGTTGCCATTGCCATACGGACCGGGGTGATCAAGGACGGCATGCTGCATGTCCAGGCGGCGGCCGGGATTGTGGCCGATTCAGTGCCTCAATCAGAATGGAATGAGACCAACATCAAGGCTCGCGGAACCCTGAGGGCCGCCGAACTGGCGAGTGCCGGGCTGGACACCAAGATTCCGTAGCGCTGCCATCCGGTCATTGCCCTCAACCAGCCAATTTAGCTTTTGCCGGCTGAAAGCAGCCCCAAGTCGGCATTCACCTGTCCGAGAACGCTATCCCAGTCGCCCGATCGGGGCTGTCGGTAAAGTTTTGCGCTTGGATACCACGGGCTGTCACTCCGGTGCAGGAACCAGCGCCAGTCCGGCGCATGGGACAACAGTATCCAGGTGGCCTTGCCCAGGGCGCAGCTCAGGTGAGGCACGCTGGTGCAGGTGCTGACAACAAGGTCGAGGGTTTCGATCAGTGCTGCCGTGTCGCTCAGATCATGCAGCTGGTTTCCCACAAACCGGATATCGGGGCGGGATTCCATGGTTCCCCTATCGTCTGGTTTCAGTTCTTGCTGCAGGCAGATGATTTCGATGCCCTTGTCCGGAATGGCCTTGAGGAACTCAGCCAATCGTAGGCTGCGCTTGCCGTCGTCCCGGAAGCTCGAAGTGCTGCTCCAGACAATCCCGACTCGCAGCCCTTTCGTCGGCCCCAGTTGTTTTTGCCAAGCGGAGACTTTCAGCGGGTCGCTTTCCAGATAGCGTGTCGTGTGTGGAATCGCGGAGAGGGAGGTATTGAAGGCCAGCGGGAGGCTCAACAACGGGCAGTGGTAGTCGAAAGATTCCGTAGTGGATCCGCTTTCCCTCAGTTCATCTACGCCGTCAAGTGTGCCCAAAACATCGAGCAGGGCTTTGGGTACCTCCAGGATCGTTCTGGCACCGAGTTCCGAGACCAGCTTTGCATACCGGCAGAACTGCAACGCATCCCCCAGGCCCTGCTCTGCGTGGAGGAGGATGGTTTTTCCGTGCAATGACTGCCCGCCGAGCCAGAGTGGAACGGGGAAGGTCCGCAGGTGCTTTTTCGCTTCAGGACGGGTCCAGCGCGACTCGTGCAGTTTCCACCCAGGTTCCAGGTTTCCGTTCAGCAGCAATGCAATGCTTTTGTTCCAGATGGCCTCGTCATAGTCCGGCCTGATGGCGAGTGCCTTGTCATAGCTGGCGATTGCCGCATCCAGTCTCTGCAATTCCTTCAGCGCAATCCCCCGGTTGAAATGTGCTTCGGCAAATGCCGGGTTGGCGGCAATCGCCCTGTCGTAACTGGAGATCGCCGTTTCATGCTGCTGCAACTCCTGCAGGATGTTTCCACGATTGGAGTGGGCTTCGGCAAAGTCGGGTTTGATGGCAATGGCCCGATCGACGCTGGCAAGCGCGTCAGGAAGCTGCTTCATTTCCTGCAATACCAGTCCCAGGTTTGAATGGGCTTGCGCATAGTTCCGATAGAGTGCAATCGCGCGTCTGAAGCTCGATGCTGCCGCTTCCAGCCTGCCCAGGCGATGCAATGCGGTGCCGCGGTTGTATTGTGCGACGGGATAATCCGGCTGCAGCGAGATTGCGCGGTCGAAGCTGGCGATGGCCTCCTCATGCCGGCTTAATTCATTCAAGGCGCCACCTCGATTGGTATGTGCCTCGACGTCCATGGGTTGCAGCCTGATGGCTTGTTCGTAGCTGGCAACCGCCGCTTCCAGGCGCTTCAGTTCCCGCAGCGCATTGCCGCGGTTGAAGAAGGCATCTGCGTAAGCCGGCTGGATCGTCAAGGCCCGGTCGTAGCTGGCAACGGATGCCTCGAATTGCCCTATCTTTTGCTGGGCGTTGGCCTTGTTGTAATGGACCTCTGCATAGTCCGGGCGAATCCTGGCAGCACGTTCGTAGCTGGTCATGGCCGCATCGAACTGCCCCAGATCCTGCAATGCATTGCCGAGGAAGTTCAGGGCCTCCGGATTGTCAGGATGGATCGCGAGAGAGGCGGAAAGGAAGCTGACCGCACGCTGGAAGTCACCGGACTGGCCGCAGAGAACGCCCATTTGCTGGAGTGCCCGATGATGCCCGGGCGCATCTTTCAGCAGTTTTTCGTACAGAGAGCTTGCTTCGTTGAGCCGTCCTGACTGGTGCAGCGCCAGGGCCTGCGAGAACAGCTTTGTTGAGGATGGGTGATCCATGCTGGACGGTATCGCTGATTTTCAGAGCCGGAACACCAGATTCCGGATAGGGCATTATCGCACTTCAAGCCTATTTCTCCCCGATGGGGTTTGGCGGCCGGCGTACTCAATGCAATAATTGCAGCATGCATCGAGTGAACCTGCGGCCCATGGTCGCGGGCAGCCCGATACCCGGTAGAGGCTTCGCCATGCACGCCCTGCCGCCCGAATTCTGGCATCCCGGCTTCATGAGAACTTACAGGCAGAAAAATGCTGCTGATGATCGATAGGCCGCATCCGGCTTTTAGCGGACATTATCGGAAGCTGGTGGCTCTGAAATACATTAACTAAACAAGTATTTAACGTCCGCTAGGCTCCGGGTTGCGCCGTTGCAAGCCGGGAAATATGCGGGTAACGTTGCGGGTATCAAACCTCGGATACCCGCTCATGGCCCTCACCGACGCGACGATTCGCAGCACCAAGCCCGGCGCAATGCCGGAAAAGCTCACGGATGGCGCGGGGCTTTACCTCGAAGTCAGGCCGAGCGGCGCGAAACTCTGGCGCTATCGCTACCGCATCGCGGGCAAAGAAAACCTCTTTGCGGTCGGCGAGTACGTCGCCCCTGTCGCGAGAGAATCCGAAAGTAAGGCCGACGCCCGGAAAGCCGGGGGGCAATACACCCTCGCCGAAGCTCGCGCCGAGCGGGATCGTTGCAGGCAGCTAATCAAGCAAGGCATTCACCCTGCACACAACCGGCAGGCGCGGCGCATTGCCCAAGTTACCGAGAACGCAAACACCTTCCAGACCATTGCTAAGGAATGGATCGAACAGCGGCGCTCGAAGTGGTCGGGCTACTACCTCAAGCAAGTCGAGAACACGCTAAAGGTTGATGCCTACCCATATATCGGGACGCTGCCAATGCGCTCGATAGGGGCGGCGCATCTGCTCGAAATCATCAAGCGGGCGGAAAAACGCGGAGCCGAGACTGTCGCGATCCTGTTGCGCCAATGGATGAGCGCAATTTTTCGCTATGCCGTGTCAACGCTCCGGGCTGACTTCGATCCGGCGGCGGCACTCAAGGGGGCTATTCACCGTCCGAAGGTGCAACACGCGAAGCCGCTCACCCGGAAACAAATACCCGATTTTCTCAAGGCGCTCGAAACATACGGGGGCTATCGGACTACTGCAATCGCTATGCGGCTGCTCATGCTAACCTTTGTCCGTACCGTGGAACTACGCGGCGCGGAGTGGACAGAGTTTGACCTGGACGGTGCCGAGTGGCGCATACCTGCCGAGCGCATGAAGATGCGCGAACCCCATACCGTCCCGCTTTCCTCGCAGGCGGTCGAATTGCTGCGCGAACTGCATACCCTGACCGGCGGGCAGAAGCTTCTATTCCCGAACTACCGCAGGCCGAAAACCTGCATGACCGGAACAACCCTTAACCGAGCGATTGAGCGCATGGGCTACGGCGGCAAGTTCTCGGGGCATGGCTTCCGCGCTACCGCGTCAACGATGCTGAATGAATTGGGCTACCGCTCCGATTTGATCGAACGGCAGCTAGCCCATGCCGAGCGCAGCAAAGTGCGGGCGAGCTACAACCAAGCCGAATATATGCCCGAGCGCATTGCGATGATGCAGGCATGGGCTGACCTGATAGACCAAATGGCGAAGGTTGATAGCAACGTTACGCCGATCAAGCGGGCAGCGGCATAAAGGTTCGCCGCACCTAGCCCGACGGGGCGAAAACCGGGGAACCCTTGTCCGGCGGTGCGGCATCCAATCAAGGGCGGCGCGAAAGGGCGCGACAATGGATTTTCCTGCATATGTCCCGGCGGCAGTACGCGAGCATCTGACGCATTATCTCGAAGGCGAAAGCGATAGAAGCATTCCGGGCTATATCGAAATACTGGCAAATGCCGATAGCCGGTTAGCCGAAATTGACGGTGTAATTGAAAGATGCATTCGGCGTGGTGAAGAGGATTATCTTCCAAGTCTGCGGAAGCAAAGGGCCGAAGCTGCCGAACACCGGGATATGCTTGCTCGCGACGTGGATTGCTTGCGGCGGCTGGCAGACAATGCGCGGATGCGCGATGCTTTTGCCTTCCTGATCCGCGAATTTTCCGACGATCAACAATGGCGAAGTTTTATACATTGTGCATGGTCGGCAAAAATTGATTTCTCGAAATACCGAGAAGGTCGGAAATGGGCGACGGAACTAAAAGCCGAAATCGCTGATGCAGCCGATGGCCTGGCCGGGTTGATTCGGCAGTTTTCAGAAATCAGTATCAGTGGGCCGGACGAGCTTTATTCAATTCCCGAGCTATTGCGGAAAACAGATAACCATGACATGCAGGGGCATAACCTAGAAATGTGGCGAGGGATGCGGGCGCACGTATTGGGAGATATTCCACGGGGCGGGAATGCTGGCGGAGAGGCAGAGCAAAAGGCGCGGGATATGTTGCGCTATGCATGGGGAACGGCACCAGATTTATCCGAGTTGCTCGACACCTTGGCGCGAGCGGCGCGAGACTTCAAACCAGTTGAATCAGGGTTTATTGGCGCTGCAATTGAGTCCCGGCAACGAAGCGAGAAAACTGAATACCTGCGGGCCTTCGGTAATCTTTTCACTGACGCGCACCATTTGACGGTATCAACCGCCGTCATGCAAGCAATGGCAGTCGTGGCGGATGTCGTAATCAATCAACCTGGTGTTGGTGTGACCTATGATGATGTGCGGAAAGCCCTTGCCAATCTAGGCGGCTAGTGGCTGGAAAACTCATATGAAAAATAGCAGGCGACTTTTCCAGAGCGGCGGAAAACTCAACCCCTGAAAAGCTGCTGAGTATTGCTGAGGAAAGTAAGCTAAAAAAATATGCTTCGCGAATCGGCTGGCAACAGCCATTTACGGAGCGTATCGAATGAGCCAACTTCCTGAAACAGGCTTCCTGCGCCTATCGCAGATCATCGGAGATCCAGGCAGACCTAACGCTAAACC
>CAIPGJ010000142.1 GCA_903864555.1 uncultured Pseudomonadota bacterium
GCGTGGAGGGCTTCGGTGCGCAGTTGCGTCATCGCCCGCGCCATGAACAGGGCGGCCGGCACCCCCTTGCCCGAGACGTCGCCGATGGCGACAAACAGGCGTTCCGGGGTGACATAGAAGGCATCGTAGAAATCGCCGCCGACATTCTTCGCCGGCTGCATGGTCGCCCAGGCGTCCACATTCGCGTGGGTGCCGAACATGCGGGCGCGGTCCGGCAGCATGCTCAACTGGATGTCGTGCGCGATGGACAATTCCTTCTGCAGGTGCTCCAGCTCCAGACTGTCCTTCATGCGCTCCATGATGATGTCGCGGTTCAGGCGCATGCGCTCGGACAGCGTGGCCAGCAGGTTGCGCGCCACCCCGGGCTGCGGAATGAGCTGGTTCCAGAACAACTGCTGGTCTATGCACAGGACACGGCTGGCACGGTCGGCAACCACATAGGCCGAGACCGGCAGTCCATCGATGATGGACAGCTCGCCAAAGCAACCGCCGGCCTCGATGGGGATGAAGTCCGGCGATTCCCTGTGGTCGAAATGGATGCGCAGGCGGCCGTCGATCAGCAGGTGTATGGCCTCGTTGCGCTGCCCCGGCTCGAGCAGCACCTCGCCAGCCGCAACATTCGTGATGGCGCAATCGGCGAGCACCGCCTCGATGGCCTGATAGGGAATCGAGGCGAAAAGCTGCAGTGAGGAGATGAATCCGTTGCTGCGCCGGTCGTTGCTTCGGCGGCGATCACCGGTCAGCCCCAATTCAGGTGGAAGGGGCCCCGGATTGGCCCTGCGGCGGTCCGCGCCCCGGCTATACATGGGTGGAAGGCGTTTCGGCGGATGCTTCCAGCGTGAGCATGTTGTGCGTGTCCCGGCGCTCGTATCCGCACGAGCTCATCATGTTGCGGATCAGGTGCACGCCCAGCCCGCCGACAGACGCGTCGGCCAGGCTTGCCGGCATGGCGTGTTCGGGCATGCCCAGCGGATTGAAGGGCCTGCCATCATCACGGATGCACAGCCTGACATGGTCGATGGCAGTATCGAGGGTGAGCGTGATGTCATGCGTAGCCGCGTCGCTGTAGGCATAACTCATGATATTGGCCAGCGCCTCATTGGCACACAGTTCCAGCCGCTGGATCAGTTCCTCGGACACCCCGGCCACGGAACAACGGTCGCGCAGCCACTGGCTCATGCGGCGCAGTTCCGCAATCCGGTTGGTGACGACGAGCGTGGCGCTGTCCATGACGCTGCATTCAAGCATGGAAAGGCGAAAAGCGGTGGTCAATGCGGTGTTTCAGATGCGCACCGCGGCCTGGGCTGCCTCGAGCGAGCGCGAGATCGGGATGAGCGCGTCTATGCCGGCCATCTCCAGCACCTTGGTGACATTGCCGTCCGGGTTGAGCAGCACCATCTTGCCACCGCGCTGGGCCACCGCCTTGGCGGCCAGCACCAGCGTGCGTATGCCGATCGAGGCGAGAAAGTTGACCCCGGCCATGTCGACAATGACAGCCTTCTGGTTGGCGGTCAGACCGGAAAATCGCAGATCGATCTGCTGTGCGCCCTCGATGTCGAACCGGCCTGCCAGCGCAATCTTGCGGACATCGTCATTGAGGTTTTCCGATTCGATGTTCATGGGACCCTTGGCTGGTGGAGTGAAGATATGGATGCGGATAGTGATGGAAAACAGTAGCAGAACAGTTTATTAAGTTTTCATGTCAGATTTGTTACCGTGGCCTGCCGCGCAGCAGGAAGCAGGAAGCAGGTGTTGCGGGGGCGCGGCATGCCCGGTCAGTGCCGGGGGGCGGTGCCTGCGCGTGCCAGGGCGGGTGCAGGCGATGGCTTAAACTGCACAGAGACCCGGGAGCGGGCGGGCAGGGGACAGAATAAAAACGGCCAGAAACCCGGGGCCAAAAACGGAGGAAGGCATGTTGCAGATCTTGCGATTTTGGTTGATGGCCGGCTGCTGTGCCCTGGCAGTGCAGGCAAACTCCGTGCTGGCGCAGGCCTATCCGGCCAAGGCCGTGCGCATCGTCGTGCCCTATGCCACCGGCGGCAGCACCGACATCATCGCGCGGCTGGTGGCGCAGAAGCTCGGCGAGGCCTGGGGGCAGCCGGTGCTGGTGGACAATCGCGCCGGTGGCGGCACCACCATCGGCACCAGCCTGGTGGCGAGGGCGGCCCCCGACGGTTACACCATCCTGCTCACGGCACCCGCGTTCACCATCAACCCGGCCATCGTGGCCAAACTCCCCTACGACACCCTGGAGGACTTCCTGCCCGTCACCCTCATCAACACCACGCCGCTGGTGATGGCGGTGAATGCGGCCTCCACGGCGCAGTCGGTGGGCGAGTTCATCGCACTGGCCCGGGCCAATCCGGCAAAGCTCAACTTCGGCTCGTCCGGACCCGGGGGGGCCAACCACCTGGCCGGCGAACTGTTCAACGCCATGGCCGGGGTGAAGCTCACCCACATCCCCTACAAGAGCAATGCCGCGGCGCTGACTGACCTGGTGGGCGGGCGCCTCGACGTGGTGTTTTTCGGCCACACTGCAAGCGCAGCGCTGATCAAGGCCGGCAAGCTGCGGGTGCTCGCAGTGACCAGCCTGAAGCGCGGCCAGGCGCTGCCGGAGGTGCCCACCGTCGATGAACTGGGCCTCAAGGGCTTCGATGTGATCGGCTGGAACGGCCTGAATGTGCCGGCGAAGACCCCGCGCGCCGTGGTCAGCACCATCCACGGCGCGGTGGTGAAGATCGTCAGCGCCCAGGACATGCGCCGGCACCTGGAGACCGAAGGCTCGGACCCGGTGGGCAGCACGCCCGAGCAGTTCGGCCAGATGATCCAGGCGGAGGTCGGCCGCTGGAAGAAGCTGGTGGCCGAGGCGAACATCAAGGTGGAATGAACC
>CAIPGJ010000143.1 GCA_903864555.1 uncultured Pseudomonadota bacterium
GTCGGGAAAATTGACTGCTGCCGCCTTGACGCTCACCACCACCTTCCCTTCGGTTGCTACCGGAGAGGGAACATCCTCGATCACCAGCGATTCCGGTGGCCCGAACTGCTTGCAAAGCACGGCGCGCATGTTGTCCCCTTGTATAGGTCGAAATTGACTGCTGTTGACCTTATTGGGCCCCGGCCATTCCGACCGCCGCCAGCCTCACCCACAAATCGTCCGCCGGAGTGCCCACGAACTGCCGGCCCAACCGCTCGCGCCATTGCACCGCACTGCCATATTCGTCACGCCAGCCCCACAGCCGGCGGGTTGCCAGCTGCAGCGGATACTCGCGCGTGAAGCCGATGGCGCCATGCACCTGATGCGCAATGCCCACCTTGTCGATGGCGTCGGCAAGGCGCGCCCGGCAGGCTGCAAGCAGCAAATCGGCATCGGCGCTGTCGATATTGGCGGCGGCGGCATCGGTGATGGCCGAGGAGGAGGCCACCTCGCCCGCCAGCACTGCCAGCTGCTGCTGCACCGCCTGAAATTTGCTCAATGGCCGGCCGAACTGCTTGCGCTCACCCACGTAGCGCACTGACAGATCCAGAGCGCGACCCAGCGCGCCGACGATCTGCGCGGCGCGCGCCATGGCCATGTAGCGAAACACCTGGTCGCGGCTGACGCTGGTGGTGCGGGTTACGCCATCCAGGGCACGTCCCCTGGCTTTCAACCCGTCGCGCGGCTCGCTCCCGATGTTGCTGCGCGGTTCCGCCGACAGTCGCCCCGGTTCGGCCATCCCCACCACCGCCTCGGCGCCATCCTGCGCAACAATGACCACGCTTGCCGTCGCCCCCCAGGGCACATCGGCCTCCTTGCCACTCACTTTCCATTGTCCCGTGCTGCCGGAAAACCGCCATGGAGCTGCATTCGTCCCGAGGGCGAGCGTGAGCGGGCCCTGCACGGGGGGCAAGCCGGCCCGCGCCAGCACCCAGGCTGCAATGATGGTCTCGGCAATGGGTGCTGGCAGGCTGTAGCGGCCCGCCACGCGCAGGGTTTCCATCACATCGATCATGGAGGCACCGGCACCGCCCTGCCGCTCAGGCACGAGCATGGCGGTAAATCCGCCATCCACCAGCGCGCTCCACAGCGCCGGCTGCACGCCACCCGCCTCGGCCGCCTCATGGGCGGCTTTGGTGCACTTGTCCTCAAAGAGGCGCGTCGCTGCTTCAGCAAACATGTTGATGCTATCGCTCATCTCAGTCCCAATCCCCTGGCTATGACGCCGCGCATGATCTCCTTTGCCCCGCCGCGGATGGTGAAGGCAATCGTCCACAGCTGCGCGTGATCCAAAAGGTCCTGCACCAGCCGTCCGCGTTGCTGGGCGGGCAGGCCTTCAGTCTGGGCGATGTCCCGTGCAACAGTCACCATCTCCTGCTCGAAGCAGGTGCCCAGATCCTTGACGATGGCCGCCTCGAGATTAGGTGCGCGCCCAGTCTCCAGGGTCATGGCTATCGACATCGACATCTGCCGCAGCGTCAGCAGATGGGCAAACAGGCGCCCCATTGCCGCCATGGTCGCGGCACTGGCCTTGCTGCCCAGCGCCTCGTTCAGCTCGGCCAGCAGGCGAAAGGCGCTCAGCCAGCGCTCCGGACCGCTGCGCTCGTAGGCCAGCTCGGTGCTGGCCTGGTGCCAGCCCTGATCGACATCGCCCAGCAAATTCTTCTCTGGCACGAACACTTCATTGAGCACCAGTTCATTGAAGTCATGCTCGTTGGGCAGGTTGATGATGGGCCGTAGCGTCACGCCGGGCGATGACAGCTCTACGATGAGCTGGCTAAAGCCATGGTGACGGTCTTCGGTCGCAGGCGAGGTGCGGCACAGCACGATCACGTATTTGGCGTGATGGGAATTGCTGTTCCACAGCTTGGTGCCAGACAACTTCCAGCCGCCGGCCACCTTCACCGCCTTGGTTCGCAGTGAGGCGAGATCCGACCCGCTGTCCGGTTCGGAGAGACCGATGCTGAAAAACACTTCTCCACGGGCGATGCGCGGCAGGTACTCGAGCTTCTGCTCTTCGGTGCCGAACTTGAGCAACACCGGCCCGGTCTGACGGTCGGTCACCCAGTGGCCGCGCACCGGTGCACCAGCGGCGAGCAGTTCCTCGGTGACGGCGTAACGCTCGAGCGCCGTGCGTTCATGCCCGCCATATTGCTTCGGCCAGGTCATGCCGATCCAGCCGCGCTCGCCCATGCGCAGGGTGAACGCCTTATCCACGTACATGCTGACGCGGTCGGGGCGCGGGAAGCGGCCGGTGGCGCGCTCTTCGGCGAGGAACTCGCGTATTTCCTGCCGCAGACCTTCCAGTGAGGCCGGAAAGTGTGCAGGCTCAAATCTGAATTCGGAAATGCTCATGTCTGCCTTCTGTACGAACCGATTTCAAAATTAGGAGACGCATATTCACAAATGAGTCCTAACTGCGTGTAACTGCGCTCCTCATACTCCCCGACTTCAGGTTTTTCTCTGCTTCGAGGCAAGCTGGGCCACACGCTCCCTGTGATCATCGGTATCGCGCAGTATGGTGACTTGGGAGGACACCGCATCCAGGTGTGCGGCCAGCGTGGCCGTGCGCCCCTGGTAGGCCAGGCGCTTGAAGGCACGCACGGCCTCGAAGGGCTGTGCGGCAATTTTCTCGGCCAGGTCATAGGTGACACTCATCAATTCATCATCGGGAACAGCGCGCGTAACCATGCCCAGGCGCTCGGCTTCCTCGGCGCCCACTGCACGGCCGGTCCAGAAGATCTCCAGTGCCTTGTCCATACCTATCATGCGCGGCAGATACCAGGCGCCGCCGTCACCGGCCACCAGGCCCAGGTTTACGTAACTCTCGGCGACATTCGCTGAAGCAGCCATGAAGCGGATGTCGCACATGAGCGCCATGTCGAGGCCTGCACCGCGTGCCACGCCGTTGATGGCGGCAATGATGGGCTTGTCCATCTGCTCGAGCAGCAGCGGAATCCTGTGCACCTGGCGCCACAGGAAATGCTTCTGTGTGAGCGCATCCAGGCTGGCGCGGTTCTCCATCTTGCCGGCATCACCGCCGGAGCAGAACCCCTTGCCGGCACCGGTGAGGACAATGACCTTAACTGCAGGGTCATCGGCCGCCTTGCGCAGCACTGCCTCCCATTGGTCGATCATTTCCGGGGTAAATGCGTTGTATTTTTCGGGCCGGTTCAGCGTTAGTGTGGCGACACCTGACGCTCGGACATCAAACAGGATCATTTGCTCGGACATGGTTACCTTTTATGAGTGAATGGCAAAGATGGCATGCGTGCGACAGTGGCACTAGCGCAGACCCAGGCCCTTGGCGACGATGCCGCGCAGGATTTCCTTGGTGCCTCCGCGGATGGTGTGGGAAGGCGCGTAATACAGCGCCCGGGCCAGCACCGCCTCGAGGTCGTCGCGAATGGCGCTGGCGGCTCTTCTCGATTCGGTCAGCACGCGGCGCGCGACGATAGGCACTTCCTGCTCGAAGGCATTGCCCAAATCCTTCACCA
>CAIPGJ010000144.1 GCA_903864555.1 uncultured Pseudomonadota bacterium
ATGAACAGGGCAAAGATGCCGCCGATCATGGCAAACGGGATGTTGGCGATGATCAGGCCGGCGCTGCGCAGTGACTTGAAGGCGTCGAACAGAATCAGGAAGATGATGAAGATGGACAGCGGCACCACAGTGGAGGAGGGTGTGCGGCCACTTCGTGGCGTGGTACCGGGGGTGTCGCGAGGCGGGCCTGGGCGCCGTCGGATAACAGGTTATTGTGATCTATTTCAATCAAGGGACGTTGTAAGAAATACCTTTAGAGCCTGATTGATATCAGACTCCCTTCCGGATTTCCGGGAATTGCAGGCTGGCGCGCAGCCCCACCGCGTCGGCGCCTTCGGAAAGCACCAGGGTGCCTGAGTGGCGGCGCACGATCTCATCGACGATGGCCAGTCCCAGGCCGGCGCCGTCGCCCGCGGTGCCCGGCACACGGTAGAAGCGCTGGCGGGTCTTGTCGCGTTCGCGCGGAGGGATGCCCGGTCCCCTGTCCTCCACGTACACCTGTGGCGGCGAGGTCTGCACACCCACGGTGACGTGCTTGCCCGTGGTGCCCGAGACGCCGTAGAGGAGCGCGTTGTCCAGCAGGTTGGCGATGGCCTCGCGCAGCAGCTCTTTGGCGCCCTGCACCAGCACTGGTTTGCCCTCTCCGCTGTAGCCCAGGTCCACGCTGCTGGCCAGCGCATCGTCGATGCGCCGCTCGACCTCCTCGCGCGCGAGCTGGTCGAGGTCCACTACCTGTGCCGCGTCGAGGAAGGTCTCGTTCTGGTCGGCCTTGGCCAGGGCGAGCAGCTGGTGCACCGTGCGGCCCATGCGCGCCAGCGAATGCACGGCGTCGTCCAGCGCCGCTTCGTGGCGCACCGGGTCGGGCTCGCGCAGCGCGGTCTCCAACTGCACGCGCAGCGTCGACAGCGGCGTGCGCAGCTGGTGGGCCGCGTCCGAGATGAAGCGCTGGTTGAGCGCGTGCGCCGCGGACAGGTCGCGTATGAGGTCGTTGATCTCCTGCACCAGCGGCATGATCTCGCTGGGCAGGTCGGCCTGCGCCGCAATGGGCGTGAGCGGCGCCTGGGCGTGGGCGCTGCGCACCTCGCGTATGGCCTTTTCGGCCGAGGCGAGGCCGCTTCTCAGGCCGTACCAGATGATGAGAGCCGAGGTCGCTGTGAGACCGAGAGACAACAGCAGGCTGATCCATAGCACCTGGCGGTACACAGCCACCCGTTTCTGCCGGGTCTCGGCCACCTTAACCGAGACGGTATGGCCTTCACGCAGTGCCCGTGTCACAAACAGCATGCGCACCGGCACACCGCCGATCTGCCCGTTCCGGTACACGGGGAATTGGGCGTTCTCCGGAACCCCCGGCGGCAGGGGCACCGTCGCGTTGCCGATGAGCCGCTTCCCGTCCTCGGAGGTGACTTCATAATAGATGTGATCGACGGTATCCCATTCGAAAATCTCGCGGGCGCCTGGGGGCAGATCGACGAAAAAACGACCGTCCTGCCAGTGCACCCGATGGGCGAGCGCGATTGCCGAATCGTAGAGCCACTGGTCGAGAATGCTCTGGGAGAAATACCTGGCCAGGCCGTAGGCACCCGCCCCGCCCAGCAGCATGATGGCCAGCACGGGCAGCATCAGCCGCTTCAGCAGCGTGCCGCGGATGCTATGTCGTGCCGTGATGCTCATCGGGAGGATGGTCGCCGTGCAGATGTTCCTCGATCCGGTAGCCCAGGCCGCGCAGGCTGCGCACTGTGACCTGTGCATACCGGAGTTTCTGTCTCAGCCTGCTGATGTGCACTTCGAGCGCATTGGGTGCGGAGTCGGTCTCGTGGGTGAACACGGCGTCAAACAGGGACTGCTTGCTCACCACCTTGCCGGGGTGCGCCATGAGCACGGCAAGAATGGAGATCTCGCGTGCGGTCAGATCGATGTCCTCGCCGTCAGCCAGCGCCTGCCTGGCGACCATGTCCAGGCGCAGGCTTCCAAGCTGCTGCCATCGTGTTTCGGCGCCCTTTCGGCGGAGCAGGGCGCGCAGGCGGGCTTCGATCTCCGCGAGGGCGAAAGGCTTGACCATATAGTCGTCCGCGCCAACGTCCAGGCCGCGGATGCGGTCGCCCAGGGCGTCCCGCGCGCTGAGTATCAGGACCGGAAAATCAATTCCCGCGTCACGTAAATCGCGCAGCAGGTGTATGCCGTCCGTGTCGGGAAGGCCAAGATCGAGGATGCCGATGTCGAAATGCCCGGCGCGGACCAGTTTCCAGGCCTCCGCGCCGCTGCCCGCGGCGTCAACCGAATAGCCGCTCTGCGCCAAGCCTGCGGCGATGCCGTGCGCCAATCCCTTGTCATCCTCTATCAGTAGCAGCCGCATGCCCGCTTGAGTCCTCGGCGACAGTTTCACGACAGCCTTCCAAAATTTACCGACACTAGAATCCCCCCCATTCTGACATGCGCCGAAATCGGGCGCTTCCCTTCCCTTTTTGCATCAATTGGCCAATCGATATGAACTTTCTCCTTCTTCCTCAAGCGTTGTTGCTGGCGTGCGCTCTGGTCCTCGCCGCCGGGTGCGGCATGAATGACAAGCCGGCGCCGACCGAGCCGCGTGCTGCTGCTACGGACAAAGCCAAGGCGGCCGAAGGCGTGGTGCGAATGGACGAGACTCGCGCTCGTTACCTGGTAGTGGAGGAGGTCGGCGCGACCTCCGAGGCGCAACGTAACGCCATACCCGGACGCATCGAGATGCGTTCACAGGCGGTGTCCAGCCTCGGCGCGCCGGTGGCCGGACGCATCGTTTCCGTGATGGTGCGTCCCGGGGAAGCCGTGACGGCCGGCAAGGTTCTGGTGACCTTGCAGAGCGCCGAGGCGGCGGGCGCGCGTTCCGGCCTGGCGCAGTCGCAGGCGCGCGCGGCCGCCGCCGAGGAGGCGCTGAAGCGCCAGAACGACATGATGAGCAAGGGCGTGGGCGTGGAACTGGAGCGGATGGAGGCACAGACGCGTGTGCATGAAGCGCGCGCGGAACTGGAACGCGCCCGCAAGCTTGCCGGGTTTCTCGGGGGCGGCGACGGCGATGTGGTCGCCTTGCGTGCGTCCGCCGCCGGGGTGGTCACCTCGGTACGGGCATCCGCGGGCGCCATGGTTTCGCCGGGTGGGGAATCGCTGGTGGAAATAGGCAATCCCTCGCAGCTGTGGATGGTGGCGGAGGTCACCGAAGCCGACACCGCCATCGTGGCCCGTGGCCAGGTCGTCGCCATTCGCATTCCGTCGCTGGGGCGCAATCTGCAGGGTCGTGTGGATGGCATAGCAGCGCGCATCGACCCTGATACCCGCCGGCTCTCCATTTATGTCGCACTCGACGGCGACGTGCGCGGCCTGACGCCCGGCCTGCAGGCCGAATTGGCGCTGGCCAAGGGTGCGCGCGGGCTCAGTCTGCCGGTAACGGCGGTGCTCATCAAGGAAGGCAGGCGGCGCGTGGTCTACATCCAGCGCGAGCCCGGGTTGTTCGAGTTGCGCGAAGTCCGCACTGGAGAGTCCGTCAACAACCGCGTGCTGATAGTCGATGGCATCAAGCCCGGTGATCGCGTGGTGACCAAAGGGGCGCTGCTGCTTGACGGCGAAGCCGAGCAGTTGCTGTAAGCCATGCTGAACTTCATCATCGAAACATCAGTGCACCGCCGCATCGCGGCGCTTTTCGTCACCTTGGTGATCGCGGCATTCGGGTTGAGAGCCTATCTCGAGACACCGATCGAGGCCTTCCCGGATGTGACCAATGCCCAGGTCACCGTGATCACGCAGATGCCCGGGGCGGCTCCCGAGGAGATCGAGCGCCAGGTGACGGTGCCGCTGGAGCGGGTGCTGAACGGTACGCCCGGCTCGACGCTGCTGCGCAGCGAGAGCCTGTTCGGCCTGTCGCTTGTCACATTGATCTTCGATGACAAGTCCGATCCGTTCTCGTCCCGGATGCTGGTGTCGCAGCGGCTCGCCGGCGCAGATCTGCCCGACGGAATCAACTCCGTGCTGGCGCCGGAAGCGACGCCTCTTGGAGAGATTTACCAGTTCCGCCTGGCCAGCGACCGGCACGACCTCTTTGAGCTGCGTTCCGAGATGCAATGGAATGTGACGCGGGTGCTGCGCCAGGTCCAGGGCGTGGCTGAAGTAATCGCCACCGGCGGCCACTTGAAGGAGGTGCACGTGCAGGCCGACCCGGGGCGCCTGTTCGCCGCCGGTTTGTCGCTTGCAGATGTTCACGGGGCGCTGCAGAAGGCCAACCTCAACGTCGGGGGTGGTTTCCTGCGCCATGGTGACCAGGAGCTGGTCGTGCGCGGCGTGGGCTATATCGAATCGGCCGAGGACATCAAGCGCATCGTTCTCAAGCAGAAGGCGGGAACTGCCGTGACCATAGGCGACGTGGCGGACATTTCGATGTCAGCCATGCCCCGGCGCGGTTCCGTCGGCTGGAATAACGAAAAAGATGTGGTCGAGGGCTTCGCCATCATGCGCCGCGGCCAGAATCCGTCGCTGGTGCTGGAGGGAATACACGAGAAGGTGCGGGTGCTCAACGAGACCATATTGCCCAAGGGCATGCGCATCGAGCCTTTCTACGACCGCAGCAACCTGGTTGGGCATACGCTGGCCACCGTTCACGAGAACCTGCTGCACGGGTTCATCCTGGTGGTGGGGGTGGTCTGGCTGTTCCTGCGCAGCCTGGTCGGGTCAGCTATCGTGGCGGTGGTGATCCCATTGTCGCTGCTGGTGGCATTCCTCGGGCTGTACATGCTGGGCATGCCGGCCAACCTGATTTCCATGGGGGCTATCGACTTCGGCATTCTGGTCGATGGCGCCGTGGTGCTGGTGGAACACGTCATCCATTCGATCCGGCGTGAGCAGCCTGCGGACCGCAGGGCCATGCTGAAGCTGGTTGTCCGCTCCGCGATTGAGGTGGGCCGGCCAACTTTTTACGCCATGCTCATCATCATCGCGGCGCTGCTGCCGGTGTTCACCCTGCAGTCGGTCGAAGGGCGCATTTTCCGGCCCTTGTCGCTGACCTATGCCTTTGCGCTGCTGGGGGCGCTGGTTTTTTCCATCACCGTGGTGCCGGCACTGTGCGCACTGCTGTTCAAGCCCAAGCACGCTGAACTTCGCGAGCCGGCCTGGATCGAAAGGCTTCGGGGCGGCTATAGAAACGTGCTCCTCAGGCTGATGAAGCGACGCCTGGCCGTGCTCGTCGCGGGAGTGGTGCTGGTGGTCGCCGGTGCGTTGACCGCCAGCCGGCTGGGCAGTGAATTCCTTCCCGAACTGGACGAAGGCGATATTGTGGTGTTCGTCGAGATGCCGGCCAGCATTGCCTTGGAAAAAGGGCAGGAGATACTGGTCGAGGTGCGGCGCCGCCTTCTCACGTTTCCCGAGGTGCTGGAGACTTTGAGCGAGCACGGCAGACCCGAGGATGGAACCGACAACGAGGGTGTCAACATGTCGGAAACCTTCGTGCGCTTCAAGCCGCTTGATCAATGGCAGCGGGGACGGAGCAAGGAGGAGCTCATACAGGAAATGCGGACCTCGCTGGCGGACATTCCCGGTGTGCGCTTCAATTTCTCGCAACCCATCAAGGACAACGTCGAGGAGGCGGTGAGCGGCGTGCGCGGCAAGGTGGTGTTGAAGATATTCGGCGCCGACCTGGCCGCGATGCGGTCCACGCTGGAGGCCGCCAAGGCCAGCCTCAAGAACGTCGAAGGCATCATCGACCTGGATCTGTACCGCGACGCGACAGTGCCCCAGTTGCGCATACGGTTCGACCGGGTCGCGTTGGCCCGCGCCGGCCTCTCCATAGAGGATGCGGAGCACACGCTGGAGACCGCGCTGGCCGGCCGGGTGGCCACCGAGTTCTGGGAACAGGAGCGCCCGGTTCCTGTCAGGCTGATGTTGCCCCTGGCAGCCCGGGACGACATGGAGAAGATCGGCGAGTTGCTGCTCAGCAGCGCAGGCGGCGCCAGGGTTCCGCTGCGCCAGGTGGCGCGCATAGAGACCGTGAGCGGCCTGGCCGCCATCAACCGGGAGAGCAACAGCCGCTTCCTTGCGCTGAAATTCAATGTGGAGGGCCGCGACATGGGGTCGGTGGTGCAGGACGCCATCGCCGCGGTGTCGGCCAAGGTCAAGCCACCGGACGGGCATTACTTCGTGTGGGGTGGCGAGTTTGAAAATCAGGAACGCGCCATTGGCCGACTCAAGCTCATTGTGCCGGTGGCGGTGCTGCTGGTGCTGGGCCTGCTTTACGCCGCCATGAACAGCGGCCGCAGCGCGGTGGCCATCCTGGGCACCGTGCCGTTTGCCATCACCGGCGGGGCCTTCGCGCTGATGCTGGCCGGAATACCGCTCTCGGTCAGCGCGGCGGTGGGCTTCATCGCCTTGCTCGGGCAGGTATCGCTGATGGGGGTGTTGCTGCTGAGCGCCGCGGAGGCGCACCGGCGCGCTGGCCGCCCATTGCTGGAGTCGCTGGTGGACGGCGCTTCCGAGCGATTACGGGCGGTGCTGATGGCGTCGTTCCTGGCGCTTTTCGGCCTGCTGCCGATGGCGGTTTCCACAGGGATAGGCAGCGAGACCCAGCGGCCGTTTGCCCTGGTGGTGGTGGGAGGCATGATTACCACTCTGGTGGTGGCGCTGTTCCTGCTCCCGGTGCTGTACAGCCTGATCACCCCGGACAAGCTGGTCACTCCGGAGGAGGCCGATTCATGAAGATGCGAACGTTTGGCATATGGGGGATGCTGGCTGCCCTGGCCGCTTCAACGGCAGCGGCGCAGCCGGCGACAAGGGCCGAGCGGGTCGATCTGTCAGTGCTCATGCGCATGGTGCGCGAGGCCAGTCCTCGGATCGAACTTGAAAAACTCGGCGTGGTCCAGGCCGAGGCTGATCGTTTGATCGCCGGTGCCTTGCCCAATCCCTCGGTCAGCTTCGGGCGAATGCGCGCTGGGGGAGGACAGCCCACCATTTTCGACGGCAGCCGGCAGCAGCAGGCCGCTTTGGACGTGCCCCTGCCGGTGACGGGGCAGCGCCAGGCGCGCGTGGAAGTTGCCGAGCGCGCCCTGGACGCTGCGCGTGCAAGGGTGGCGGCTGGCATCAGTTCTCTGTCCGCCGAGGTGGCCTCGGCGTTCGTCGCCTTGCTGGCGGCCCAGGAAAAGTCAGAGTCCCTGGAGCGCGGGCACGCCGAGATCGTGCGTATTCGGGATATCGTCGCCGGCCGGGAGGCAGGCGGCGCGGCCAGCAGCTATGACACCACTCGCGCCGAGGTGGAACTGGCAGGCGCGCGGGTGCGTTGGGAGGATGCGCGCACGGAAGTCGCCGACCAGGCGGGAACCCTGGCAGCCTTGCTGGGCATTTCCGGCTGGCGCCCCCAGGCGGAAGGACGGCTGGATCAGATGCGCTCCGAGTATGCCGGCACGGCGCGCCGGGACATAGCCGTAGCGCCCTCACTGGTCGCCGCGGCCAGCGAGGAGGCCGTTGCGCAAAGTGCCATCGAACTGGCGCGTCGCGAGCGCTGGCCCACCCCGACGCTGAATCTGGGGCGTACCTGGTCCAGCAATCCCTATGGTGCCGCCAATTACCTCGGCTTCACCGTCGAGATTCCGCTGCTCGATACCCGGCGTGGCCAGCTGGCCCGGGCGCAAGCCGATGCGCGCAGCGCCAGCCTGAGGAGGGAATTGCTGGCGCACGAACTGGCGGCCCACCAGCGCCGGCTGACGGAAGTCATCGATGGACGCCGGGGCGCACTTGTAAGTTTTGAGCGCAACGCAGTGGCCCGGCTGGAGCCGCTCAGGGGCATGGCCGAAGACGCCTACCGACTGGGCCGGGGCTCTGTACTGGAACTGCTTGATGCGACGCGATCGCGCCATGAGTTGCAGTTGTCGCGCATCGAGATGACCGCGGGGCTGGTCGAAGCACAATTGCGCCTGCTTGCACTGACGGGCGAATTGCAGGCAGGACTGTCCGGCGCGCCATGAAGCAGCACATTGCAGATTTCGCGACGGCTGGCCGTTCGACCTGGACGTCCTTGGACGTGCGGCTGCTCTTCTGAGTTTCCGCCGTACAAGGGTACGCGAGTGAAGCAGGCAGATACGGCTGCAGCAGTGGGCGGATGATGGCGACCGGGAGCGCGTGCGGCGCTGGATTTGGCCAGTAAGCCATCGCATTTTTGATCCACCATCCAGGTGGGTATCAACGTCATCGGTATGAAGCCGCTGATCTGGTGGATGTCCATAGGCTGCGGCTGCTGTTTTGATTGCTGCAGGGGGTGATATTGGATGTCCCCTTTCGACAATCCCAGGGACCGGACTCTGCACGCCGTCATCACGCTGCAACACGGCGCGGGCATCATCACCGGCATCCTCCCTGCCGGCCGATACATGATCCCATCCGAAGGCAAGCGTCACAAGGTCCGCTCGCTGTTCCTGTCCGACATACACCTGGGCACGCGTGCCTGCCAGTCGGACCGACTGCTGGACTTTCTCAAGCAGTACGACTGCGAATACATATTCCTGGTCGGGGACATCATCGATTTCTGGGCGCTCAGGCGCGGCATCTACTGGCCGCCCGAGCACAACACCGTGGTGCAGAAAATCCTGCGCCTGGCCCGCCATGGCGTGAAGGTGATCTACGTGCCCGGCAATCATGACGAGGCGGTGCGCGATTACATCGACGCCGTGTTCGGCGACATCGCCGTGCGGCGCGAGTGCCTGCACGAGGCGGCGGACGGCCGTCGCTATCTGCTGACCCATGGTGACCAGTACGATCAGGTGACCACCTGCGCGCGCTGGCTTTCGGTGGCGGGCGATGTGTCCTACCATTTCCTGATCCGGGTGAACCGCATCCTTTCGTGGATACGCCGAAAACTCAAGGTTTCCGGGCACTGGTCCCTGGCCGACTATGCCAAGCGCAATGTGTTGAAGGCAGTCAGCTTCATTGGTGACTTCGAGGCGGCCGTGTCGCGCGACGTGCGCGGACATGGCGTGGATGGCGTCATCTGCGGCCACATCCACACGCCGGTGATCAAGGAGATCGGTGGTGTGCTGTATCTCAACTGCGGCGACTGGGTGGATAGTTGCACGGCACTGATCGAGCACCTGGACGGGCGCATCGAACTGGTGCGGCATGTGCCAGCCCTGAGCGGCGAGGCCGAACTAACCCCCCTCGCCGAGTCAATCGCCGCCTGAGTCATGAAGGCCGTGCAAGGCCGGCAAGGCGGGGTGGCCATCGGCCAGCGAGAGCCTCACCGCAGGCCGGCGTCTACAGGGCCGCTTCTCAGGAGAGTCGGGCGGATATGATCGTGCCTGTCGGGAGCACTTCGGCACGCTCTGCAACGGCCAGAAACACCTGTTCCAGTTCATCCAGCGCCCTGTCAGCCGAAACCAGCAAAGCACGCTCTCTTGCTTTTACTCGCAGGCCGGGAAGGCAGGCCGAGGACTGCAGCATCGAGGTGGCCCTGGTGACAAAGGCCTCGGCATCATCATAGGGCGCCAGCACACCTGAAACGCCGTCCTCGATATATTCCCTGGCTGCGGCATAGTCATAGGCGAGGACTGCCAGGCCGCTGGCCATGGCCTCCACGGTGACATTGCCGAAAGTCTCGGTGATGCTCGGAAAAAGGAACAGGTCCCCCGAGGCGTAATGTGCGGCAAGCGCCTCGCTCGTTTGCATGCCGGCGAAGATGATCTCCGGAGCGCGCTTTCGCAGTTCAGCGAGTTCCGGTCCGTCACCGACGATGACCACACGGATAGCTGGATTGATGGTGCGCATCGCGCGCGTGGTGCGGACAAACAGATCGAGGTTCTTCTCTGCTGCAATCCTGCTCACGCAGATGACAACCGTGTCAGAGGGCCCGCAGTTCCATGAACGCCGCAGTTCATCACTGCGCCGTGCGGGGGAGAACAAGCCGGTATCGATGCCGCGGCTGACGATGGCCAGGCGCCGGAAATCCAGCGTGGCGAGGTCGCGCCGCATTTCCCCTGTCGGCACCATGGTGCAGTCGCACCAGTTGTGCAGCAGCCTGAGCAGGGCGGCTACCGGCGTGGAGAGGATGCCCATGCCGTAATGACGGCTGTAGGAATGGAAGTTCGTATGGAAATCGGAACTCACCGGTATTCCGAGCCGGCGTGCAGCAATGACGGCAGCCCACCCGAGAGGTCCTTCGGTGACGACATGCACGAGATCGGGTGGCGATGCCTGCCAACTGCGTTGCAGGGTTCGGGGCCATGCTGCCCCCAGTTGCAATTGCTGGTATCCGGGAATGGTGATGGCGCGGGTGAACCGTTCGCTGATCCGCCCTGCGGTACCTTCCCCGGCCTCGCCGGAGCGGCCCTCGTCGGTGCGCTGCCGTGGACGGATCAGGCTGATGTGGTGGCCGCGCCCGATGAGGCCATCGACCATGAGTCGCACGGCACGCGCGACACCATTGACCTCTGGCGGCCATGTTTCAGTGACGATGGCCAGACGCAATGGACGGGGTGGGCGCAGCGGAATGAGTAGGTCATGCACGGATGTGTACTATCCACGCACTTCATTAACAATCCATGACGGATGCTTGAAGATACTGTGTCAATCCGCCATTGAGGAGGCTCTGAACCCCCTGTCACATTCAGAGCACATTGATGGGGGGCACGGGGATGTTTCCCCGGGACTCCTCAACCGCTGCATTTCAGATCCCGGCAGACCTGTGCTCAGTTCCTGATCGATCGCCTTTCGATGAAGAGGCTGTTGCCGCCCTGGCGC
>CAIPGJ010000145.1 GCA_903864555.1 uncultured Pseudomonadota bacterium
CGGCGAGGTACAGCGCATCGAGTACAACCCGCCGGTGCGTGAGGCAGCGGCGCCGCTGCGCATCAGCAGTTTGCGCACCGCGCTGCTCGACCCGACGGCGCCGGCAGACCTGCGTCTGCGCTCGCTCGTGGCCATGCAGACCCTGCCCATGCGCACCGTCGGGCCGCTGCTGCGGCGCTTGCTCACCGACCGTTCCGACGACCTGCGCCTGCTCGCCTACGGCATGCTCGACGGGGAGGAGAAGCGCATCAATGCCATGATTGCCGCCGAGGAAGCCAACCTCGCCAGCAGCACCGCAGGCACCACCCGCGTCAATTCGCTGCGCCACCTGGCCGAACTGCACTGGGAACTCATCTACACCGGCCTGGTGCAGGGAGACGTGCGCGAGCACGCCGCCGCCAGCGCCATGCGCCACCTGGGTGACGCGCTCGCCATGGTCCCGCAGGACGCCGGCCTGTGGATGCTCATGGGCCGGCTGCGCCAGGCCCGCGGCAACGTGGCCGGATCGGAGCAGGCCTTCCAGATCGCGGTGTCCTGCGGGCTGGAGGAAACGCGCGCACTGCCCTATCTCGCCGAGATCGCCTACCACAAGCGCCAGTTCATGCTGGTGCGCGACTACCTCGCCGCGCTCGCACGCGGCCCGATCACCCAGACCATGTCACCGGTGATCCGCTACTGGCAGCCAAGGCGGGCGGCGTGAGCAGCGGCGCCACGCCGGAAGCGGCGCCACTCCCGCGCGCCGAGCGTGCCGACGTTGCCCTGCTGTTGGAGGGCACCTATCCCTTCGTCGCCGGCGGCGTGTCGAGCTGGGTGAACCAGATCATCCGCGGCTTTCCGGAACTGAGCTTTGACGTGATCTTCATCGGCAGCCGGCCGCAGGACTACGGCAAGATGAAATACGAGTTGCCAGCCAATGTCGTGCACATGGAAAGGCACTACCTCTATGGTGATGACGCCAAGCCTGAAGTCGCCCCCGCCGAGGGCGACCGCGAGGTGTTTGCCATGGTCGAGCGGCTGCATGACTACTTCCGCGCGCCCAATGCCCATCACGCCGATGCCGGCCTGCTCGGCGACATCGCCAAAGAGCTGGGCGGCAAGCTGGGCATGGAGCAGTTCCTGCACAGCGAGGCGGCCTGGGACTATGTGCGCAAGCAGTACCGGCGCTTCTGCACCGACCCCTCCTTTGTCGATTACTTCTGGACCGTGCGCACCATGCACACCCCCATCTGGGTGCTGGCGCGCATCTGCGACGGCATGCTGCCGGTGCGCGCCTTCCACACCGTCTCCACCGGCTACGCAGGCTTCCTCGGCGCGCTGTGCAAGCGCCGCTACGGCAAACCGCTGATCCTCTCCGAGCACGGCATCTACACCAAGGAACGCAAGATCGACCTGTTCTCGGCGCAGTGGATCTCCGACAACCGCTCGGTACTCCAGCGCGACCCCACCGAGCTGTCCTACTTCCGCCAGATGTGGATACGCTTCTTCGAGGCCCTGGGCCGTGCCTGCTACGACGCCTCGGATTCCATCGTGGCGCTGTACGAAGTGAACCGGCAGCGGCAGATCGCCGACGGCGCCGATCCCTCGCGCACGCGCAACATCCCCAATGGCGTCAACGTCGCGCAGTTTGCCGCGCTGCGCCCGCTGCGCCCCGCGGTGCCGCCCCCCATCGCCTGCCTGATCGGTCGCGTGGTACCGATCAAGGACCTGAAGACCTTCATCCGCGCCATGCGCACCGTCGCCAACCGCCTGCCCGAGGCCGAGGGCTGGATCGCCGGCCCCGAAGATGAAGCGCCCGAGTACGCCGCCGAATGCCGCGCCCTGGTGGAAAGCCTGGGCCTCACCAACAACGTGAAATTCCTCGGCTTCCAGAAACTCACCGAACTGCTGCCCAAGGTGAGTCTGGGGGTACTGTCCTCCATCAGCGAGGGCCTGCCCCTGGTGATACTCGAGGGCTACGCCGCCGGCGTGCCGGCCGTCAGCACCGATGTCGGATCCTGCCGCCAGCTCATCTACGGCCTCGATGAGGAAGACCAGGCCCTGGGCGCCTCCGGGCGCGTGGTGGGCATCGCCGACCCGACCGCCCTGGCCGAAGTGATGCTGGAACTGCTCACCGACCCGGTGAAATGGAAGGACGCCTCCGAGGCCGGCATCCGGCGGGTGGAGAAGTATTACGCGCAGGACACCATGTTTGCCAGGTATCGGGAGGTGTATGACGCGGCGCTGGGGGGTAGTAGCGCTGCGGCGGCGGGAACAGCCCATGGATAGGACTGTTATCAAGGGGGATTGTGATTTTGGCGTTTTTTTTCGCCTTTCGGCGCCTCACTTTCTTTTGCTTGTGCAAAAGAAAGTAAGGGCGGTTTCAAATACCAAGTGCAACGATAGGCTCCACTGTAATGTTGTTGCTGATGCAATGCTCGAAGAAGACTTCAGCGGGAGTGCGAAATCCCAGGGTCTTTCGAGGTCGAGTGTTAAGCAGCCAGGCGATGTAGTCCAATTCGCGCTGGGAGTACTGGGACAGGTCCTCGGTCTTGGGCAGGAACTGACGCAGCAGGCCGTTGGTGTTTTCGTTGATTCCGCGCTGCCAGGGGCTGTGCGGATCGGCGAAGTAGATCTGAAGGCCGGTGGCTTGGGCCAATTTGGCATGCAAGGCCATCTCCTTGCCCTGGTCGTAGGTCAAGGTCTTGCGCAGGGCCGGATCGAGCGGACCGAAGGCCTGGCTGAAGCCCTCAAAGGCAGCCTGAGCACCGCAGTCGTCCATTTTGGCCAACATGACGAACAGGGTGCGCCGGTCCACCAGCGTACCTATGGCCGAGCCGTTTCGCGTGCCCTTGATGAAGTCGCCCTCCCAGTGCCCGGGGAGCAGACGCTCGTTGGCTTCGGGCGGGCGCAGGTGAATGCTCATCAGGTTGGCCATGCGACCACGTCCGCTGAGGCCTCGGGAATGCGGCCGTCGTGCTCCACGCCCCTGGCGAAGCAGCCTGGTCAGCTCGCGCCGCAGTTCACCCTTGGGATAGGCATAAATGGCGGTGTAGATGGTTTCGTGGGAAGCCTGCAAATGGGGGTGCCCTGGATGATCCCGCTTCAGTGTGCCAGCGATCTGCTCGGGGGACCACCTGAGTTCCAGCTGCCGGCGCACGTAAGCCCACAGTGGGGTGCTGCGGGCGAGCTTGCGAGTGCGTCGAGGCCGGTGGCGAAGACGTCTGGCGCGCTGTCCGGCCCGGGCTGCATCGTACCCGCCGGCAATCGCGGGGCGCCCGATCGGACCGCGTTCGGCATGATGCTTCCAGCCATTGCGCCGCAGCTCCCGGGTCACAGTGCTGGGTGCGCGGTGCAAGGCACGGGCAATTGCCCGTGCCTTGCACCCCTGCAGCGTCATCGCCATGATGACACCACGTTCTTCTGCCCCAAGCTGCTCATATTGCTTACCCATGCAACACCTCCCATTTCGGTTAAGTGTTGCACTTGGAACTTGAGCCCAAGAGGCAAAGAGAAGCACACCCCGGCGCATCGTTCCTCCGCTTCGCTACGGAATACCCTGCGGTGCTCACTGCGGCCGGGCGGCTGCGGAACTCGCCCGCTGCGCGGGCTCAGACAGTCCTCGCCGACAGCCCCCGTCCGCAGCTCCGCTCCTCGGCGACGCTTAAGGGGCCCCAACACCGGCAGGTCAAAACCGATGGCATGCAGAAAACAACTGCCATCGCACCCCCTCGGTGTGTTCGCCTTTGGGGCCCCCGTTGGGGACGCCGAGAAGC
>CAIPGJ010000146.1 GCA_903864555.1 uncultured Pseudomonadota bacterium
ACTGTTTCATCTGACTTCGGCCCAGCAGGCCGCGGCGCTGGAGAGCGGCACCATCGACGCAGGCTTCTGCCGCACACCTCCCGGTGGCAGCGTGCAGTCGCGGGTGCTGGTGCGCGAGCCGCTGCATGTGGCCATTCCATCCGGTCACCCACTGGCGGCGCGCAGGCGCGTGCCGGTGGGCGCACTGAAAGATCAGCGCTTCGTGATGTGGGACCGGGAACAGACCTCCGGCATTGCGCTTACCGTGCTGTCGCTGTGCCGCAAGCATGGTTTCGAGCCAGCGGTGGCGCTGGAGGTGACCAATCCATCGGCGATGCTGGGCTTTGTTGCGGATGGGGTGGGCGTGGCTATCGTCCCGGCCTCGGTGCTGCTGCTCAAACCCGACGGGGTAACCTTCCTGCCGCTGGACGACCGCGCCACTTCGAGTATCGCCATCGCCTGGCGGCCGGACAACCGCTCGCGACTGGTGCCGCATTTCGTCGACGTGGTGACCCGAGCCACCGAGCGCAAGGCGCGTCAGTTGCAGCCGGCACGGCCCTCAGCGAAAGGGACGGCAAGCGTGAAGCCTGCGAAAGATGCAGCGAGGGCAGTCCCACGGGTTCGTGCCCGGCGCTGACGCGCAGGGGACACCCGGCCTCAGCGTCCCTTGAACACCGGCTTGCGCTTTTCCTTGCGCGCGGCGGCGGCTTCGGCGCGATCTTCGCTGTTCTTCAGGGCGTCGATGCGGCCCATGTCGCGGTAAAAGCGCTCGGCCGGACTTTTCGGCAGAGTGTCCAGGGCGAAGCGCTTCAGGGTCTGCACCACCAGCGGCGCGTTCTCGGCGATCTTGCGCGCCCAGATCTGGGCCTCTTCCTTGTGCTTGCCCCTGGGCACGATCTTGTTGATGAAGCCCACGTCGTAGAGCCGCTGCAGGGAGATTTCCTCGCCCATCAGCATCACTTCCATGGCGATGCGATAGGGCACGCGCGCGGTGAGCGCGGCCATGATGCCGCCGGAGGCACCCACCTTGGGCTCCGGATAGGACAGACGCACCGATTCGTCGGCGATGATGATGTCGGCCATCAGCGGATAGACGAGCGAACCACCGATGCACCAGCCGGTGAGCGCGGCGATGATGGGTTTCTCCACATCGATGCCGACGTTGGGCACGCCGCGCCAGGAGTCCTTGGGCGGATCGATCCAGTCACGCCCCGAAGAAAAGGCAATGTCGCCGGCCGAGGTCAGCACCGCCACCCGGTCATCGCTGTCATTGAAGCGGCGCCAGGCCTTCGCCAGCCCGACGGCCACCGCCTCGCTGATGGCATTGCGCTTCTCCGGCCGGTTGATGGTGATGGTGGCTACGTAGTCTTTCGACTCGTACAGCACTGCGTCGTCTGATGCGCTCATGGTGTCCCTCCTCCGGGCATTGGTTTGGCGGCATTTTGGCATGGTCTCCGAAGCGTACTGGACTGAAGCCACTGGAGACCCATCCGCCAGAAAACCATCACCCGGGGAACTCATCACCAGAGTGGCCACCGGGCGCTAGAATCACGTTCCGCCTGCAGCAACGCGCAGCCCGCTTCCGCCGCGCAGCCCCGCTCAGGACAAATGGCCCACACTGGCAACAACTGGAGAGACCCGAATGATCTACGCACGCAACGGCGCTGCCGCCATGGACACACTGCATGCCATCAACTCCCCCGGCACCGGCCTGGAGCACTGGGCAGCCGACTTCATCGGCCCGCGCACCTCGCGCGGCCATGCCCCCGGACCGCAGGCCACCATGTCGGACATGGCGCCGCATGAAACCATCATCCAGCACTTCCACGGCACCACGCAGTTCCAGTTGTTCGCCGCCGGCTCCGGCAGCATCGGCCGCAAGGGCGATCCGATCCAGCCGCTGATGGTGCAGTTCAAGGACCACCACACTGCCTATGGCCCGTTGGTCGCCGGCCCCAACGGGCTCTCCTTCATGGCCTTGCGCATCCACACCGGCAATTCAGCGCCGGTCTATCTGGACAAGCCCGGCTACAAGGAACAGCTGAAACCCAGCAAGCGGCGCAACTGGATTTCCAAGCCGGTGGTCATCTCGACGCCTTCGGTGCGCCAGTTCCGCAAGGAGGTCGTTTGGGAGTCACTGTACGACCCGGCCACCATCGATGACGAGATGAATGCCCAGGTGCTGCGCCTGGGCGCCGGCCAGACTGTCGCCGGCCCCGACCCGAAGCGTTCGGGCGGCTACTACATCTTCGTGGCCAGCGGCAGCATGGTGAAGGACGGCGAGGACATGCCGCTGTGGTCCATGGTGGTGGTGGAAAACACCGAAGACGAGTACGAAATCACGGCCGGCAAGAAGGGCCTGGAAGCACTCGTTCTGGAGTTCCCGCTCGACATCGAGTAAGGGCAGGGAGCACTGGCGGCGGGCCGCGCCGCCACTGGTTTACCCCCTTGTCAAAGGTTCATCGCTGATTTCCGGGGAGAGCAGGCTGCGGTGTGGTTTACCCCCTTGTCAAAGGGGGCCGACGCGACGCAGTCGCGCGGGGGGATTTTGGCCAGCCAGGCTCGTCTCATGGCCTTTTGCCGACATTGCTTGAACCCTGAGCACGGCTGTTGCCTTGCAGATGGGAGGCACCGGAGGACACTCAGGGCTCGCATCCGGTCATGACTGGCGAACGATGAAAGGCAGCGGGAGAAAATCCCCCCGCTCGTTCGCTGCGCTCACGAGTCGGCCCCCTTTGACAAGGGGGTTAACCGCGCCGCAGCCACGTCTTCCCGGAATTCGGCGAAGAACCTTGTCAAAGGGGGTAAGCCATGCTGTCCCCGGAATTTGACGAAGAACCTTTGACAAGGGGGTAAACCCGGCCATGCCATGCCCGCCGCCAGCACCGTCCCCGAAAATTGACGAAGAACCGTGCTGCGTGGGGGGCAGCAAGCCTTGGCCGATGACTTCTACCCAGGACCAACACTGCAGGTTCAAAGCCGTTCGCGTGTCGCCTGAAAGCGCCGGATCTGTTCCAGTGCCGTCTCCACCTTGATGTTAAAGAGTGCCTGGCCCAGTGCCCGGGTGGCGCCGCGGGGATCGCCTTCCACGCCGGGTGCTGAGGCTGCCCTGCTCAGTGCAGCACGGCGGACCAGGGTGCCTTTGCGATCCAGGTACATGAGGACTGCGGTATCGGCCAGCCCGGCGTGCCCGCCGGGGTCCAGTCCGCGCGCGCGCAGGGTTTGCGTTTCGCGTTCGATGGTCTTGCCATACACATCGGACACGTGGAACACGCGGGTTCCCGTCGAGGCCCAGGCGGCATCGAGGTCGCCAGCCACCTTGGCCAGCTGGTCCTGGCCGTCGCCATGGTCGCCCAGCAGCAGGATGGTCCGGAACCCGGAGGCTTTGGCACTTTGCGCGGTTTCCGTGGCGATGCGTGCGTAGGTGTCTGGTGACAGGCTGATGCTGCCGGCGTGGCGCATGTGGCCTGTTCGTGTTGCCGGGTCGCCGGTGGGGGCGAATGGCAGGATGGGATAGACCAGCGTATTGCCCAGGCCTTGCGCGATGGCCGCTGCCACTTCCCGGGCGATGACGTTGTGCTTGCCCAGCACCATGTGGGGGCCATTCTGCTCGGTGCTGCCGGCGTAGATCAGCACGGTGGTGCCGCCCGCAGTGGCCTTGCCTTTGGCGAGGTAGGATTGCACTTCATCGGTGGTCATGTCCTCGATGAAGGGCGGCCGGCACCAGGCGGTGGAAGACAGCGCGAGCAGGATGAGCATCAACGGCCAGGGCAATAGGGGCATCATCGTTTTCAACTTTCAAGATTGCAACGCATGAACATCATTCGCCGACGACCATTCCGCCTGGCCTGCCTGACCATCGGCTGGCTGCTGGTGCTGGCAGTCACCGTGCTGTCGCTGATCCCGGTGGAGGTGGATCTATCCGAGGGGCGTGACAAGTGGTCCCATTGGCTGGCTTACGGTTCGTTGATGTTGTGGTTCAGCATGCTACACACGAGACAGGTGACGCGGGTATGGATTGCACTGGCGCTGGTGGCCATGGGCGTGCTGATCGAATTTCTGCAGGGTCAGACCGGATACCGGTCTTTCGATGTCCAGGACATGCTCGCCAATGCGCTGGGCGTGCTGTCGGGCTGGCTGGTGGCGCTGACGCCC
>CAIPGJ010000147.1 GCA_903864555.1 uncultured Pseudomonadota bacterium
CCCACTTCTCGTGGTGGCAATAGGCGATTTCCTTGGCGTAGCGCAAAAAGGAACTGGGGGAGTCCAGGCTTGCCTCGGCGGATTCAATGGCGATGCGCCCGTGGTTGGCATGGGTCTTCATCACCTCGAACTCGGCGACATCGAGCTTGCCCGGCTTGAGCAGGATGCTGTCGGGGATTGCCACCTTGCCGATGTCATGCAGCGGCGCCGACTTGAAGATCAGGTCGATCGCCTCGTCATCCAGCTCGGGGAGATACTTCGGATTGCGACGCAGGGTCAAGGCCAGTTCGCGCACGTAGTGCTGGGTTCTGCGGATGTGCTGCCCGGTTTCGTTATCGCGCTCGCAGGCGATCGAGGAGAACGCCACAATCGCGGCGTCCCGGGTCTTGGCCAGTTCGGCGGTGCGCTGCTCGACACGGCGATCGAGCATCTCATTCTGGCTGATGATGAGCCGCAGGGCGCGCCCCAGACGCACGTGATGCCTGACCCGTGCCAGCACCAGTTGCGGGGAGAAGGGCTTGGCGATGTAGTCCACCCCGCCCGCTTCGAATCCCTTTGCCTCATCCTCGGGCGTGGACATGCCGGTGAGAAACACAATCGGCACTTCCTCGAAGAAGGGCTGGCTGTGGATGGCCGCACAGATCTCGTAGCCATTGCGGCCTGGCATCATGACGTCGAGCAGGATCAGGTCCGTCGGCCGACCCGACTCGACATAGCGCAATGCCGCCCCCCCGTCGGAGAAGGGGTGCACGTTGTAGTCCGGCGACAGCAGGGAGACCAGCAACTGCAGGTTCTCAACCTGATCATCCACCACCAGGACATCGGCCTTGTCGGCAATCAAAAAATCATTCATCACGCTTTCCCTCTGTTGAATCCGATAGAGACGTCACAAACACTCTCAAGTGTCCCGCTGCCTGTTCGAGATCGAAACGGCGAACTGCCCCGAGCACCGGCTCGAAGGCTGCCTGGTGTTGCTGCGGCATCCAGGCGGCCAGCTGCTCGGCCACGGCTATGCCCGCGCCATCGACCGCATCCAGCAGGGGCTGCAGTTTTTCGGCCCGCTGCAGCACCTGCGGCACCGATGCAGCCGTAGCCTGCGCCGAAGGACTGGCCTGGGGGCTGGCGACCAGCCAGACGCGGCAGGCGTCCATGGTGCCGGCAAGACAGCTGGCAAGCCCGGTTAAATCCTCGAGCGTGGGACTGACTTCGCGCTTGCGCAGCTGGTTCTCCAGTTTGCGAGCCAGTTGATGCAATGGCATGGCGCCAATCTGACCACTGCTGCCGGCCAGGCCATGCAGACGCTCCCGGGCTGAGTCCAGGTCGCCGGCGGCGCAGGACTCGGCAATCCGCGAGGCATCCACGGTGTGGTTGTCGCAGAACAGACGCAGTATCCGGTCCATGGCCGTCCGGTTGCCGCGGGTGGCCACTCTCAGCACGGCACTGTCGAAGATGAGCTCATTGACCTGCCCCGGGACAGTTTCACCGCCTTCGACATGCGCGCCGGGCTGGCCGGAGGAAGCCGCTTGCGGAACCGCACCTGCATCAGGCAGATGTGCCGGCAACCATTGGGACAATGTGGCAAACAAGCGGTCTGGATCGACCGGCTTGGCGATATGATCGTTCATCCCGGCTTTCAGGCAGGCTTCGCGATCTTCCTTGAAGGCATTGGCCGTCATGGCAATGATGGGCAGACTCGATGCACTGACCATGCGGCGGATCTGCCGGGTGGCCTCCAGGCCGTCCATGACCGGCATCTGCATGTCCATCAGGACAAGGTCATAGGACCCGGCTGCAACCTTGTCCACCGCGATGCGGCCGTTCTCGGCCACGTCGATGAGCAGACCGAGTTCCCCGAGGAGTTCGACGACAATCTCGCGGTTGGCAGGATTGTCCTCAACCAGCAGCAGGCGCTTGCCGGCCGCCTGCTTGCCGAGCTCGGTGGCCACAGTGTCAGAGGACTGCGACACCGCAGTCCTCTGGCCTGCGCCGGCGGCCACCAGTGCATCCACCAGCACCGAGGCAGTCAGGGGTTTCGCAAGCACCGCCAGGTAGCCCGCTTCGCGCGCATCGTCCTCCAGCGCGGGTGCGTCATACGCCGTCACCAGGAAAGCCCTGGGCCTGGCGGTCAGGGACAGTGCGGATATCCTGCGCATCAGGCTGATGCCATCGACTTCCGGCATGCGGTAATCCACCAGCACGACGTCGTAGGGACTGCCCGATTTTTCGGCATCCTCCAGCAGCGAACAGGCATTCTGCGGATGCTGTTCCGGTCTGCAGTGCATGCCCAATCCGCGTGCCATGTCGCAGATGGCGTTCAGGGCGTCGGGCAGATCGTCGATCACCAGCATGCGCAGGCCGGCAAGGCTGCCGCTGTAGTCCCGGGCTGCCGCCGTCGAGCGCCTCACCCTGGCGGTGAACCAGAACAGGCTGCCCACGGTCGGCACGCTTTCGACACCGACTTCACCCCCCATGGCGTGGACCAGGTTGCGGGTGATGGCAAGCCCTAGACCGGAACCGCCGTAGCGCCGGGTGATCGAGGCATCGGCCTGCTGGAAGGCCTCGAACACCCGCCCCCTTTGTTCTTCATTCATGCCGATGCCCGTATCGCTGACTTCAAAGCGCAGCAGCTCTGCGCCGTCTTCAGCGACGGAGCTGCTCACGCGGATGACGATTCGTCCTGTCTCGGTGAATTTCACCGCATTGGATGTGTAGTTGATGACCGCCTGCGCAAGCCGCAGCGGATCACCGATGAACACTGTCTCGCCCAGCAGCGGCTCGATGTCGAGGACCAGCTCGAGGCCCTTGTCGCGTATCCGGGGCATCGTGATCTGCACCACCCGCTTGAGCAGCAGTTCATCCAGGGTGAAATCGGACTCCTCCAGCTTCA
>CAIPGJ010000148.1 GCA_903864555.1 uncultured Pseudomonadota bacterium
CTGCGCATCCTGCAAGCTGTCGGTGAGTGTCATGTGGAATCGCCATTCGTCCATCACATAGGGATAACCCCAGCGCTTCAGAAGGGCCTCCTGCCGTGCGCTCAGGCCCGCCGACCGGCGGCGGGCAAGCTCATCGGCCCCGGGCGGTTCGCGCAGGTGATCAAGGGTACTGACACAGGACGATGCCAGCCTTGCCAGCGCCTCCGGCGGATGGGCGGCGACCAGCGCAAGAAAACCGCCGATAACTTCCACCCTGAGCGGTCCCAGGGAGAATGCTGGTTGCAGCGCGGCCAGATTTTCCAGCGCAACATGAAGCGCCTGCTCCGATACACCCTGGGCCAGCGCAAATGGCGGCTTGAGCGTGGCATGAAAACCGTAGCGCCTGGGCTCTGTCGTGCATGCAAGCAGCGATTCGCTGGTCATTCCGCTCACCTGATAGGGCTTCGCCTCCTGCCCGGTGATGGCATCGCGGCAAAGCCAGCGTGCCCCGAAACGCCACCAGACGGTGCCTGACCGAGGGGCAAAATAAATGGCGTATCGGCGCGCCATCAGTGCACCGCGAAGGCCCGGGCTGCATACGCCAGCCTGCCGGCCACGATGGTTGCAACCACCCGGGGCATTCCAGGCCCGGCATCATCCACGAGCACGATGTCCGCGCGCTTGCCGGAAACCAGCTCTCCGCGGTCGGCAAAGCCCGCTGCGCGGGCCGGGTTGCGCGAAACCAGGTGCCAGGCCGACTCCAGCGGACAGATGCCCTCGCCAGCAAGCCTGAAAGGCGCGGCCATCAGGGCCGGATAGAAATAGTCGGATGCAAGGATGGTGCAGATGCCCTCGGCCACCATGTCCGATGCGCGTATGCCACCAAGGTGGCTGCCGCCCCTCACCACATTGGGCGCGCCCATGATCACTTCATTGCCGAAATCCTTCGCTGCACTGGCGGCTTCTGCGCGCATGGGAAACTCGCTGATCACGCACCCCAGATCCTGGTAGCGGCTGCGGTCATCGCGTGTCATGTCGTCATGTGAAGCGGTGGCGATGCGACACTTGCGCGCCATGGCCGCCAGCCGGCATACGGCGCCCTCCACTTCTTCGTGGCGGGCCCAGGCCCGCAGTAGAAGTTCCCGGAAATCCTCGATCGACACCCCGCTGCGATCGGCATACTTTCCCAGCTTCGCCGCATCATCGGCCCGCTTGAGTATCGCCGGCAGATGATCATTGAACGCGAGCAGGTCGATACGCCCTTCCTCCATCCAGCACAGCACCTCGTCGACCGCCTCCAGGTTGTGATTCTCGAAGCGCAGATGCACGCGATTGTCGGCGGCCAGCCCGTTGCTGCCGCCCAGATGCTCCACCAGTTCACGTGCCATGTCGCGGCTGCGCAAGCCGCTCTCCCAGGAGCAGGTAATGCCATGAAAAGCCGTCGTGATGCCGTTGGCAACCAATTGCCTGTCGGTGTCGTGCAGGGCCATGGCCGTGGGAAACCGCACTTCCGGGCGAGGTGAAAGCTGCCGCTCGAAGGCATCGCCATGGATGTCCACCAGCCCCGGCAGCACCAGCAGGCCACCGGCATCGAAGCAGGCGCCCGGCGCATCTTCTCCCACCGAATGAATGATGCCCTCTTCAATGGCGAATCCGGCATCGACGACCATCCCCTGTGGCAGTAATGCCCTGCCCCCCACGATCCGCTTGATGTCCTGCATGGCACGCCTTGTCCGAGATTGTCCGTCCCGCAGATTAACCAAAGCAGGTTACGGCATTGTTGCGGTTCCGGCGCACGGAAGAATTCGCACGTAAGCAGCAAACCTGTGCCCTCTGTCAAGAAAGCGTCACGTTCATATGCTCTACTTGCGACATTGATGGCAAGGCAGCGGAAACATACATGAGCATCAGCGAAGACCAACCAGCCGCCAGGACATCCAGGCAGCACTGGATGTCCGTGCTGGCCCGGGCGAGCACCGCGGAATTGGAGCGGGCGTGGCACACCATCCTTCCGGCACCATCCATCACCTGGCTGCGCCGTCCGGAAACCGGACTCACCATGCTGCGAGCGCGAATCGGCGGCACCGGCTCCCAGTTCAACCTGGGTGAAGCCAGCGTCACACGCTGTGCGCTCAGCCTGGACAGCAGCGATGGCGCGGCGCTGACAGGCATGTCCTGGGTGCTGGGCAGAGACCCGCGCCACGCCGAACTCGCAGCCGCCTTTGATGCACTGCTGCAGGACC
>CAIPGJ010000149.1 GCA_903864555.1 uncultured Pseudomonadota bacterium
ACCGCCTCGGCGCTGCCACGGCCATCCCCGCGAAAGAAGGAGCCGACAAACAGATAGGCATTGAGGAGCTCTGTATCAAGCGCATCAATGCGGATGCCGCGCATGGTGGCGAGCTGCATGATGCGACCATGCAGATCCGCCTGCAGGCCGGCATTCAGGAAACCCAGCGGGAAGGGTGCGAGGTCACTGCCCTTGAGTGCCGGTCCCTCATCACTGACCGAGCGGAACGCCGAACCGCCCTCCCCCTCGGTGACCACCGCCTCCTTCTGGTGGCCGCCCATGGCCCTCAGTTCCACGCGGAAGCGATCCTGCCCCGGGACACCCCGGATCACTGCAGGACGCTGCGTCCCCTGGCTCACCTTGAAGGCCAATGGATAGCCTGAGCTGTCTATGCTGTCGGTGCGATGTATGGTTCCGCTCATGGTGTCCTCCTGGCCTGCTGTTGGATGAGCGCCGGGCGTTGCAGGCATGTCCGGCGCGTCACCTGTGAATCAATTCTCGAATTTGATATTGGCAGTCCTGATGATGCTGGCGAACTTCGCCGTTTCGGACTTGATCAGCGCCGCGAAAGTCGCCGGCCCCAGCGCCAGCGGGCTCATGTCCTGGCTGGCCAGACGCTCGCGCGTTTCCGGCAACCCCAGATAGCGCGCGATCTCCCCGGACAGGCGGTCCAGCGCTGCAGCCGGCGTGCCCGCCGGGGCCAGCACGCCATACCAGCCGCGCAGTTCATATTCGGGCAGGCCCGCCTCCCTGAAAGTCGGAACCTGGGGCAAGGCCGCCAGCCGACTGTCACCCGTCACCGCAAGCGCCTTCAGCTTGCCAGCCTTGACGAAGGGGATGAACGCCGCCGGCGGACTGATGGCCAGATGCACCTGGCCGGCCACCAGGTCGGTGAGGCTGGGAGCGGTGCCCTTGTACGGGACATGCAAGGTCTTCACGCCGGCCAGCATGTTGAAGTACTCCCCCGCCAGGTGCGTCGTCCCGCCACTGCCTGCCGACGCGTAGTTGAGACTGCCCGGTTTTGCGCGGGCCAGCGCAATCAGTTCCTTGAGGTTCTCTGCCGGCACCGAAGGATGAATGGCCAGGATGAGGTCGGCGGCCGCCAGTGTGCTCACCGGCGCGAAATCACGGATGCTGTCATACGGCAACTTGGGCATGAGCAGAGGGTTGATGACATGGGTGCTGGTAATGAGCAGGACGGTGTGCCCGTCAGCCGGCGAGCGCACCAGCGCTTCGGACCCGATGACGGTGTTGCCGCCGGGGCGGTTGTCCACAAGGACCGTCTGGCCCAGGGTCTGATGCAGCCTGTCGCCCACCAGCCGGGCCAGGATGGTGGTCGCGCCGCCCGGGGCGTAGGGCACGATGAAGCGTATCGGCCTGACCGGAAAATCCTGCTGGGCTGCGACTGGCAGGCCGATGCCCAGGCCAGCCGCCAGCATGGCCAGCCGCACCACCAACATTCTTCCCGCGCAGGCCATCATCGAACCCTCCTCATTTCATCATCAGCCCGGCGTCACGTATCACCCGGCGCCATTTTTCATTCTCGCTGCGGATGTAGGCCCCGAACTGGGCCGGCGTGCTGCTCACCGGGAAGGTCCCGTCAGCAGCGAACTTGTCCCGGATTTCCGCCAGTGCCAGCACCTTTGCGACCTCCCGGCTGAGCCTGTCCACGATGGGGGCGGGCACGCCCGCGGGGGCAATCACCCCATACCAGCCCTCCACCTCGTAGCCGGGTACGGTTTCCTGTATCGAAGGCAGGTCGGGGGCCGAAGCCAGTCGTTTTGGCGATGTCACCCCCAGCGCGCGGGCCTGCCCGGAACTGACAAACGGCGCCACGGTCGGCATGCCGGCAATCAGCATTTCGATGTGCCCCCCGGCAACGTCGGTCATGGCGGGCGCATTGCCCTTGTAGGGGACATGCAGCATCTTCACTTTCGCAAGCGACGCGAACAACTCGCCCGCAAGATGGATCACACCGCCCTGACCGGATGATCCGAAGCGCACAGTGTTGGGCTTGGCCCGAGCCAGCTCGACCAGATCGGCGATCGAGCGCACCGGCAGTTTCGAATTGACGGCCAGCACGTAGGTGTTGCTGGTCATCTGGCTCACCGGCGC
>CAIPGJ010000150.1 GCA_903864555.1 uncultured Pseudomonadota bacterium
GTCACTGTCGTGGTGGAAAAACCACCGCTAATCGAGGCAGGCAGCAATTACGCTGGCGAGCCGCGAGACGACTTGCAATTCGATGGACTAGCTGTGCCCGACCGGCTGGTTGCCGTCGCTTGCGCCATGGCGCCGCAACGGCAGCGTGTTCTGGGCGCGGCGTTTCGTGCCGCGGCCATGGCTGGTGCCCTGGAACGGGTGCTGACGATGACCATCCGCTATGCCCAGGAGCGACAGCAGTTCGGTCGGCCCATTGGCAAGTTTCAGGCGGTGCAGCAGCAGATTGCCGTGCTTGCTGCGGAAGTGGCGGCGGCTGGAGCTGCGGTGGATGCCATGCTGGATACCGTTGGCGTGTCCGCCGCCGACTTTGAGATTGGCATGACCAAATCGCGCGTGAGCGAGGCGGCTGGCACGGCCACCGCCATCGCGCACCAAGTGCATGGCGCCATCGGCTTCACCCATGAGCATGCGCTGCATCGCAGCACGCGCCGTTTGTGGGCCTGGCGCGACGAGTACGGCACCGAAGGCGAATGGGCCGAATGGGTCGGGCGCTGCATTGCCGGGCTGAGCAGTTCCGAGGCGCTGTGGCCCTTCATCACCGCCAAGGAGGCGTTGCTCTCCGGCAGCAGTCCGGAACACTAGCCCGCTGGAACAAACTGGAACATGCGGGAACGCACAGGGACACAGGGCATGAAAGCATTGCTAGTCAAGCAACTGGGGCTGCCGGACAAACTGGTCATTGAGGATATGCCCTCGCCGCGCCCGGGTAAGGGTGAAGTGGTGGTGAGCGTGAAAGCGGCGGCGGTGAATTTCCATGACACCCTGATCATCCAGGGGCTGTACCAGCACAAGCCGCCGCTGCCGTTTTCCCCCGGTGCCGATGCGGCTGGCGTGATCAAGGAAGTGGGCGAGGGTGTGACCGGCTTCCAGCCTGGTGACCCAGTGCTCGCGCTGATGCGCTTTGGCGCATTTGCCGAGGAAATCCTGGTGCCGCTGAATCGCCTGACCCGGTTGCGTCCGGGCACCTCGTTTGAGCAGGCGGCAGCTTTCGGCCTGACCTATACCACGGCCTATTACGGCCTGCATGACTGCGGCCATCTTGCCAGGGGTGAAACCCTGGTTGTGCTGGGCGCGGGCGGCGGTGTCGGGGCGGCCGCGGTGGACCTGGGCAAGGCCATGGGCGCACAGGTCATCGCCTGCGCTTCCTCGGACGAGAAACTGGCGGCTGCCAGAAGCCGGGGCGCCGATGCCCTGGTCAATTACGCCAAGGAGGATCTGCGAGAAGCTTTGAAAAGGCTGACCAATGGCAGGGGCGCCGATGTGGTGTGTGATCCAGTGGGTGGCAATCTGGTTGAACCGGTGGTCCGCAGCATGGCCTACAAGGGGCGATACCTGGTGATCGGTTTCGCCTCCGGAGACATTCCCAAGCTTGCGCTGCACTGGACCCTGCTCAAGAGCTGCTCCATCATTGGCGTCAGTCGCGGCAACCTGATGGACATAGAGCCCGCGGTCGCCTCGCGCAATGCCGAAGTGCTGGCTGAGTGGCTGGCCGAGGCCCGTCTGCATCCGGTAATCACGGCGCGCTACCCTTTCGAGCGCACTTCTCAGGCTTTGCATGATCTCATGCACGGGCGCATACATGGGAAGGCAATTATTATCATATAGAAGTATGTCTGAATGACTAAATTAGATATAAAGATAAATTGTTATCAATTAGGAGCGGCAAGCATGGCTGAAATTCGTACTGTTGCAGTAATCGGCGCCGGCACCATGGGCAATGGCATTTCGCAGAGTTGTGCCATGGCCGGCATGGAAGTCACCATGGTGGATACTCAGGAGAGCTTTTTGCAGCGTGGCATGGACAGCATCAAGACCAGTCTTGCGCGCTTCGTGAAGTCGCAGAAGATGACGCAGGAGCAGGCTGATGCAGTGTTGAAGCGCATTGGCACCAGTACATCGCTGGCCGATGCCGTCAAGGATGCCGACATCATTGTCGAGGTGGTGCCCGAGAAGCTCGAGCTCAAGCAGGCTGTGTTCAAGGACATTGCCAAGCATGCCAAAGCCGACGCGGTGCTAGCCACCAACACCTCGCAGCTGTCGATCACAGCTATCGCCTCGGCCATCGACCGGCCGCAGGACGTCATCGGCACGCACTTCTTCAATCCGCCGGTGATGATGAAGCTGGTGGAGGTGGTGCGCGGGTTGAAGACCTCCGACCGCGCTTTGGACGTGGCGCTGGAACTGACACGGAAGCTGGGCAAGGAAGCCGCCGTGTGCAAGCGCGACACTGTAGGCTTCATCACCACGCGCGCCATTGCCGCGCTGCGCCTGGAGTGCGTGCGCATGTATGAAGAGGGCATTGCCTCCATGGAGGACATCGACAAGGCCATGCGCCTGGGCTTCAACCATCCCATGGGCCAGTTCGAACTCACCGACTTCAACGGTCTTGATGTGGCCCTGCTCAACACCATGTCGCTGAAGGATGCCTATGGCGAGCGCTTCAACCCGCCGCAGAGCCTGGTGTCGCGCGTCAAGGCCGGCCAACTGGGGCGCAAGACCGGCGCGGGTTGGTACGACTACACCGATCCCAAGTCGCCCAAGCCCACCAAGTAGGCGCGCAAAGCGCCTGACCCCGCACTGATCATCAAGAGGAAATGAACATGGACTACAGCCGCTACCAGCACCTGGTCATCGACATCGACGATGGCCTGGCCAAAGTAACCATCAACCGCCCCGAGGTCTATAACGCCGTCAACCACAAGCTGCACCAGGAGCTGGGCGACATCTGGCGCGACCTGGATCGTGATCCCGATGTGCGCGCGATTGTCGTGACCGGCGCCGGCGAGAAGGCTTTTTCCGCCGGCGGGGATCTTTCCATGCTGGAACACCGCATGGCCCTGCCCGCCGAGGAGCGCTTTGACGACATCACCAACAATGACGCTCGCGACCTCGTCTACAACATGATCAACTGCGACAAGGTCATCGTTGCCGCCATCAATGGCGTGGCCGTGGGTGCCGGCCTCGCAGTGGCCATGATGTCGGACATTTCCATCATGGCCGAGGATGCCAAGATCGGCGACGGCCACATGAAGCTGGGGGTGGTGGCGGGCGACCACGCCACCATGATCTGGCCGCTACTGATCGGCATGGCCAAGACCAAGTACTACCTGCTGACCGCGGAAATGATAGACGGCAAGGAAGCCGAGCGCATGGGCATGGTGAGCAAGGTGCTGCCCCGGGCCGAGGTTGTGCCTGCCGCCATGAAGCTCGGCCGCCAGCTGGCCGATGGTCCGCAATGGGCGCTGTCGCTCACCAAGCGCTCGCTCAACCAGTGGCTGCGCCTGGGCGGCATCACCTCCTTCGACTACTCCATGGCCGTGGAGAAGATGGCCTTTTTCTCGGCCGACACCCAGGCTGGCGTGAAGGCGGTGCGCGAGAAAAAGCCCGCGGACTTTCCCTCCAAGCGCAAGGGCGCGAAGAAACACTGAAACAAGGAAACCGACATGACTGAACCCGTGGTATTGCTGGAGCGCCCCGCCGAGGGCGTCGCGCTGGTGCGCATCAACCGTCCCGATGCACGCAATGCGCTCAACATGGATGTGCGCCGGCTGATTGCAAAGTATATGCTAGAACTCAGCGATGACGACTCGGTGCGCTGCGTCGTGCTCACCGGTAACGATAAGGCCTTTGCCGCGGGCGCGGACCTGAAGGAGATGGCGACACTGGATTCCATCGCCGCCATGGCGCGCAAGACCGACAAGCTGTGGCGCGACATGGCCTCCTGCACCAAGCCGGTGATTGCCGCGGTGAGCGGGCTGGCTTTGGGCGGCGGCTTGGAAATGGCCATGGCCTGCGACATCATCATCGCCGCGGAATCGACCAAATTCGGGCAGCCCGAAGTGAAAGTGGGCGTCATGCCCGGTGGTGGCGGCACCCAGCGCCTGATCCGCGCCGTGGGCAAGTACAAGGCGATGAAGATCTGCCTGACCGGGGAGCTGTTCACGGCACGCGAGGCTTTCGACATGGGCCTGGTCAGCGAGATCGTGCCTGACGGCGAGGCCGAGAAGCGCGCCGTGGCCATGGCTGCGCACATTGCCGCCATGCCGCCGATTGCCGTGCAGCAGACCAAGGAAGTGATCAACGCCGGCCAGGATGTCAATCTGGACACCGCCCTGCGCCTGGAGACCAAGGCCATACAGCTGCTGTTTTCCTCGCAGGACCAGAAGGAGGGCGCCAAGGCCTTCATGGAGAAGCGTCCACCGAAGTTCACTGGCAAGTAGGCCGGCATAAAACGGGCGGCGGCACATGCCGGCTCGAAATAACAATCCACCGCCCTATGAGGCGGATGGCAATCCACCAGGCACGAGGAGACCATGACATGAGGAAATGCATCGGAAAGTCCCTGTTGATTGCCACGGGCATGGCGCTCGCCGCCTTATCCGGTCAGGTGGCCGCCCAGGCCTGGCCCACCAAGCCGGTGCGTATCCTGGTCGGCTACGGCACCGGTGGATCGACCGACACCACCGCCCGACTTCTGGCCCAGCACCTGGCGGATCCGCTGGGCCGGCCCTTCATTGTCGAGAACCGGCCCGGTGCCACCGGCACCATCGCGGTGGATGCCGTGGTCAAGGCGCCGGCGGATGGGCACACTCTCATCATCATCGCTGCCGCCGATGCCATCGTGCCGGCGGTGCGCAGCGATCTGCCCTACAGCCTGGAGAAGGATCTTGCCTCGATTGCGCTGGTGACCTCGGCCCCCTTCCTGCTGGTGGCGCATGTGTCGGTGCCTGCGGATGACGTGAAATCGCTGATTGCCTATGCGCGCGCCAATCCGGGCAAGCTCAACTATTCCTCCTCGGGCATAGGCAGTTCGGCCCATCTGGCCGGCGAAATGATCAACCTCATGGCCAAGGTCAACATCGGCCATGTGCCTTACAAGGGATCGGCCGAAGGTGCTGCTGCGGTGGCTAGTGGCCAAGTGGAACTGAGCTTTCCCAGTGTCACCGGCGCCATGGGCATGCTCAAGGCCGGCAGGATCAAGTCGATTGCAGTTACCAGCGCCAGGCGCTCCGTCCTGCTTCCCAATGTCCCCTCCATGAGCGAAGGTGGTCTCACCGGCTATGATCGCACTGGCTGGTACGGAATGCTGGCTCCGGCCGGCACGCCGCGCGACATCATCAACCGGCTCAATTCGCTAGCGGGCGAGATCGTCAACAAGCCCGAGGTCAGGGAACAACTGTTCAAGCAGGGGCTGGAGTCCGAGCGAGGCACCCCCGAGCAACTGGGCGCGCTGATCAAGCGCGAGA
>CAIPGJ010000151.1 GCA_903864555.1 uncultured Pseudomonadota bacterium
GGCCACGTATCTCGTAGAGGCCGTGCGCCGCAGCATGCTGGATGTACTCTATGGTGCTGCGGCCGTAACCCCAACTCTCCTGCCCCTGCGGGTGTTGTACAAAACGAACGGGGTGATCCATCAATACTCCTGGTTGGCGTCCGCGTTCCAGTGGTACAGGCTGCGCATCGACGCCACCCGACGGAACTCCTGGGGGTCATGGAACAACCCGGCTTGCTTGAGCAAATCGGCAACCGTCGCGTGGTCTGTGACCGACATGGGCTCTTCATGGGCATCGGCACCGAGCGACTTGATTTGGCCGCGCACGTAGATGACAGCCTCGTACAGAGAGTCGCCCAGTGCGTCGCCGGCGTCGCCACAGACCACCAGCCTCCCCTCTTGGGCCATGAAGGCCGAAAAGTCTCCTACGTTGCCGGCCACCACGATATCGATGCCCTTCATTGATATCCCACACCGCAGTGAGGCATCCCCATCGATGACGAGCAGCCCCCCCTGGCCCGACGCGCCCGCCGCCACCGAGGCAAAACCCTTCACGTGGACGCGCCCGGACATCATGTTCTCGGCCACCGCCGGACCGGCGTTGCCGTGTACGGTCACGCGCGCCTGCTGGTTCATGCCGGCGGCGTAGTAACCAGCATGGCCATGGATGTCGATGTCGATCGGTGCGTTCACGCCCACGGCAATGCTGTGGGCGCCGTCCGGGTTGTTCACCGCAACCGACAGCGGCCCCGCTGGCAACCCACTATGCAGGTACTGATTGAGAGTGCGCAGGGACTGCTGCGCGAGATCGAAATTCACGCTCGCCATATATAAATCTGCTCCGGTTTGGGCTCGAAGATGTTGGCGTTTTTGACGCCTGGCAGCTTGGCAAGGGAGCGGAACTCAGACGAGATCGCAACATAGTCGTCGGTCTCCGCGACGATGGCAGGTTTGCAGGAAAAAGCGTCGCGCACCAAGGCCAGTTCGTCTTTCGTACCCATCAAGAAGGTGTAGAAGCCATCGAGCTCATCAAAGCCTTTTTCAAGCGCCGCCTCCAAGCCATCGCCTTCGCGCATGCGCCACTCCAAGAAACGGCAGGCCGCCTCGGTGTCGTTGTCGGTCTCGAACTTGATGCCCAGTGGCTCGAGTTTGCGCCGTACGCTGTACGGGTTCGAAAGCGAGCCGTTGTGCACCAGACAAAAATCCTCGCCGGCAGTGAAGGGGTGGGCACGCGCTGGTGTGACGGCGGTCTCGGTAGCCATGCGCGTATGGCCCACCAGATGCGAGCCGGTGAGTGCGGGGAAGTCGTACCGCGCAGCCACCTCGGCTGGGGAACCGGTGTCCTTGTAGAGGTCGATGGACTGCCCGACCGACAGCACGTGGTAGCCCGGGTAGTTGGTCCGCAGCCAGGAGCGCACTGCTTCAGGCGCAGCCGCGGTCTCCAGCACCGCGTGGTTGGCGCGCACCTGCACTGTGCAGCCAGCCCCCAGCTCGCGCGTGGCCGCCGCCTCGAACTGCGTCCATGGCGTACTGGCAGTACCGCTGTAGACGCTGAACTTGCGCCGACCGTCTGGCAC
>CAIPGJ010000152.1 GCA_903864555.1 uncultured Pseudomonadota bacterium
CAGCCTTGTCGAGATCGAAGCGGCGCACCGCCTCAAGCACCGGGGCAAAGGCAGCCTGAAACTGTGACGGCATCCGCACGGCGAGTTGCTCGGCAACCGATATCGCCGCGCCATCCACCGCATCCAACAGCGGCTGCAGTTGGCGGGCCTGCTCCAGCAGCCCACCGACCGATACCGATGACGACGCCGACGTCACCAGCGCGGCCTCGGGATTGGCCGCCAGCCAGGCACGGCAGGCGTCCAAGGTACGGTCAAGACAGCTGGCAAGCCCAGACAACGCCTCCAGCCCGGGACAGCCCTCGCGATTGCGCAACTGGTTCTCCAGTTTGCCTGCCATCGCATGCAGCGCCATCGCGCCGAATTGGCCACTGGTGCCCGTCAGCCCATGCAAAAGCTGCTGGGCGGCGTCCAGATCACCGGCCGCGCAGGACTCAGCGACCTGCGAAGCATCCCCGGCGTGACGATCGCAGAACAGGCGCAGGATGCGTCCCATGGCAACCGGGTTGCTGCGCGTGGCGCGTGCCAGTACGGCGCTGTCGAAAACGCTCGCCTCAACCTGCTGTGTTGCAGCCCTGTCCGGTTGGGCGCCAGTATCGGCCTGATTCGCGTGGCCAAGCTGCACCAGCGTGCCCGTATCAACGTCTGCCGCTGCGGTCAATGTGGCCGCCGCGGTGGCTGTTACGGTTGCGTCACCGGTGGCGTCAGCGGGCAACCACTGTGACAAGGCGGCAAACAGACGGTCCGGATCGACGGGCTTGGCGATATGGTCATTCATGCCGGCCTGCAAGCAGACTTCCCTATCCTCCTTGAAGGCATTGGCCGTCATCGCGATGATCGGCAAGCTGGTCGCACTGGCCAGACGACGGATATGCCGCGTGGCTTCCGGGCCATCCATGACCGGCATCTGCATATCCATAATCACCAGGTCGTAGCGCCCGGCGGCCACCTTGTCCACGGCGATACGGCCGTTTTCGGCCACATCGATGATCAGTCCCAGCTCGCCCAGCAACTCCACGACAATCTCGCGATTGGTGGGGTTGTCGTCCACCAGCAGCAGGCGCCGGCCGGCTGCCTGCGCCTTGAGTATTCCCGCTGCTGTGTCGCGTTCCAATGATCGGTCCGGCGCTGCTGCGAGGCCTGCGCCCGCGGCCAGTAGCGCATCCACGATCGTCGAGGCGGTCAGGGGTTTCTCCAGCACCGCCAGGTAACCCTCCCTGCGGGCCTCCTCCCTCAGCAAAGACGCGTCATACGCCGTGACCAGAAAGGCCTTGGGGATGAGAGAGGGCGAAAGGCGGGACAGGCTGCGCATCAGGCTGATGCCATCGAGTTCAGGCATGCGGTAGTCCACCAGCAGAATGTCGTAGGGTTTGCCCGATGTTTCCGCCTCCGCCAGCAGGGCCCGGGCATTCTGCGGATACTGTTCCGGCGTACAGTGCATGCCCAGGCCGCTTGCCATGTCACAGATCGCGCTCAGCGCATCCGGCAGATCGTCAATCACCAGCATCCGCAGGCCGGCCAGACTGCCAATGCCCGCCCGCGGCACGGGATTTCCCTTCTTCAGCTTCACAGTGAACCAGAACAGGCTCCCCACGCTGGGCACGCTTTCGACACCCACTTCGCCGCCCATCGCCTCGACCAGGTTGCGGGTGATGGCAAGCCCCAGTCCGGAGCCGCCAAAGCGGCGGGTGGTCGAGGCATCAGCCTGCTGGAAGGCCTCGAACACGCGGGCCTTTTGCGCCTCGTTCATCCCGATGCCGGTGTCGCTCACGTCAAAGCGCAGCAGCTCGCCATTGTCGTCAGTGCCGGACTGGCTCACTCGTATGACGATTCGCCCGGTTTCGGTGAATTTCACCGCGTTGGCTGTGAAATTGAGGATGGACTGGGCAAGCCGCAGCGGATCGCCGATGAACACCCCATTGACTAGTTGCGGCTCGATGTCGAGCACCAGTTCAAGACCCTTGTCGCGGATCCGGGGCGCCATGATCTGCACCACGCGATTCACCAGCAGGTCCTCCAGTACGAACTCGGTGGCCTCCAGCGTCAGCTGCCCGGACTCGATACGGGACATGTCCAGCACGTCGTTGATGACTTCCATCAGGTGATGGGCTGCCCCGGATATCTGGCCAAGCTTGTCGTGCTCCCAGGAGCGCGGCTTTGAACGCTTCTCCAAAAGGTAAAGCACCCCCATGATGGCGTTCAGCGGCGTGCGTATTTCGTGGCTCATGTTGGACAGGAAGGCTGATTTGGCTTGGGTAGCCTCCTGAGCCACTTTGCTGGACAGAACCAACTGCTGGTTCGTTTCGAGCAAAGTATCGACGAGCTGCTCTCGGGTCGGCGCCTCGATCAGCTCTCGCAGGCCCCGCGCAAAAGCGGCGTCTATCGACGCGCCAAGAACCACATAATGCAACGCGAATGCTTCCGTGGCATCCGGCCGCTTAAAAGTCACCCGGACCCAGCCAGGCGCCTCATCCCAGGCAACGGGGGTGAGCGCCTGGGCCAATACGAATTCGATGCTTAGACCCAGCCCGGCCTCTGACTGTTGAGCACTCACGCCCAAAGTTACGCCAGGGGCGTGACGGACCAGCCAGCGGCCAATCGCAGAGGCCTCACCGGCCACCCGCGCAGCCAGAATGGCATCGCCACGGCACTCCCGGACCAGGCGGCTGAGCCTGCGCCGCGCATCAAGGACCGCATCATCATGGGTCAGCTTAATCCTGCCAAGCTTGTTCAATTCAAGCATTTGAACACCACGCAACTCGCATCATCGAAGGGCTTGGCCAAGTCACCGAGAACTCGCCGGGTGATCACGGTAGCGTCGCTAAAGGACAGGGACCTGGCCATGCGCTCGCTTTCGCGCCCTGGCAAGCCATCGGTTGATAACATCAGCACGTCACCTGGATCCAGGCGCTCGGTTTGCTCGATAAACGAAGGCAATCGATCCCCGAGCACACCCTCACGCGAAACACCGCGCCAAGGGCGCCCGCCAATGCGAACAGCCCGCGTGTTGCCCACGGCCAGATATCGAAATATACGGCTCCGCAGATCAACGAACATCAGGCCCACCGCAGCCCCCTGCGAGCCCTGGAGGACCGCATGCAGGGCAGTCATCAGTCTCACGGGAGACTGGCCAGCCTCCCGTCGAACCAGCGTCACGGCCGTATCGGCGACCGATGCCGCAAGGGGGCCGTGCCCGGTAGCGTCGATGATGGCCAGCAATACCCCGCCTTCAGACTCGATCACTAACGCTGCATCACCACTGCAATCGTAGTGTGGATGTGGCCGAACGCTGGCATTGACGTCCCATGCATCGCTGCACCCGGTTGCCATGGGAGGTCGATAACCAGGCGCAGGCATTGACTCCCGGCCGCGAATTCGCCTGCGGGCAAATACCGTAGTCCCTACACCAACGTCAGATTTAAGCCAGAACTCGTGAGCCATCCGCTGAACGCCGGGCAGACCCAAGCCTAGCGTACCACCGGTGCTGTAATGCTCATTCATTGCAAGTGCCATGTCGGGAATTCCCGGACCACGATCTTCTGCCTGAATTTCTATATCGACAGCATCGGCATGAGTGACGCGGGTCACTTGTAATGTGCCGCGACTGGCGTACTTCAGAATGTTTGATCCAAATTCGGAAACGATTGTTACGATAATGGATCTCTCGGCATCAGGCAGGTCGCGCAGCATTGGTAACTTCGACGTGCGCGCCTTCGTGATCTCCAGGTCTATCTTCTCGTAGAGATAAAAAACCGCGACCTGTGCGCCCAAGCCAGTTGGGGCATTTTGAGAGCCGCCAATGGCGGAACCCTGAGTCATTCCAACTTGCCTGGATCGAACACCTTGCCAGGCGCTGTAACCGCGGCAAGCTTGCCAGCCCCACACTGGCCATCGACGCTGATCCGCTCCAGCGCCGCCTCCAGATCACGGACAAGCTCCAACCCGGAGATGCCCACGTTGGTTTGTACTAGATGAATCACTACGCCCGGGTTGAAGCCCACAAGGAGCGACCGGGCGCCAAGCAACCGGGTCGTCTCAACGAGCTTGCGTAGCAAGCCGAAGTCCTCGCCATCCATGACATCGACTGCAGACAGCTCAAATATGACGGTATGGCGACCCCCGCGCCGCATCTGCTCGAGCATGAGCTCGCGTGCTTGGTCGAAGACGCTTGGCGAAAGGTCCGCGGGGAAAGTCACGATCAAGCTGCCCCGTACCGGGGTAGCGGTGACCTGAGCAGACTGTCGGCCTGAGTTCATCGGACGAAGACCGGACAAAACCAAGCTGCGCCGGGCAAAGCTGAGCGCAGAGCATGACCGCTCATTGGATGGCCTCCGCCCGAGCCGAAGCTCAATGCGTCTGGCTATGCTGACGTTGCAACATCTGCCTCAAATCGATGCCGGTACTCTTCAGCGCCAGTTCGAAACCATCGCGCAGCGTGGCTGTGGTTTTAACCTCCCCCACCGTCACCCCGAGGTCGACGATGGTACGCGCCACCGTGGGTGAGATGCCAGAGATGATCGACTCGCAGCCCATCAACTGCGTCGCCCTGGTGATTTTGATCAGCTGATTGGCGACAGCAGTGTCAACAGTGCTGATGCCACTGATATCGAGCAAAAAAACCTTGGCCCGGGTTTCGGCAATCTTCGCTAGCGTCTTGTTCATTACGTCCTGAGTTCGTGCCGAGTCGATAACTC
>CAIPGJ010000153.1 GCA_903864555.1 uncultured Pseudomonadota bacterium
CCCGCCGTCCTCATTGACTGTTCAGACCATCAGTCCGGCTTGATGTTGTGGTCCTTGATGATCTTCGACCACTTGGCCACGTCCTGACGCAGCATCTCGGCAAACTGCTCCGGCGTGTCGGCCACGGGGATGGCGCCCACGCTGGAGAGTTGCGCCACTGATTCCGGCGAGCGGATGATCTTTGCCAGTTCAGCGTGCAGTCGCGTGATGATGGGCTTGGGCGTTGCAGCCGGTGCCAGCAGGCCGTAGTAGGTGGCCGAGATGAAGTTGGGGAATCCCGACTCGTTCAGCGTCGGCACATCGGGGAACAGCGGCAGTCGCGTCATGTGGCTCACGCCCAGAGGCTTCAACTTGCCGGCCTTGATGTGGGCGAGGAAGACACCGGTATTGGCGAACAGCATGTCCGATTCGCCGCCCAGCAGCGCAGTGACCGCAGGGCCCGCGCCCTTGTAGGGCACATGCGTGACCTTGATGCCGGCCTGCTGCGCAAACAGCACTAGCGCCAAGTGGCCGCCCGCGCCGTTGCCGGATGAGGCCCAGTTGATCTTGCCCGGGTTGGCCTTGCCGAAGGCCACGATCTCCTTGATGCTGTTCGGAGCGAACTTCGGAATGGCCACCAGCACATTGGGTACATCCACGAAGTTGGTGATGGTCTGATAGTCCTTCACCGGGTCGTAGGGCACTTTCTCGAAGAGCAGCGTGGGGAAGGTGTGGGTGTTGCCCGATCCCACCAGCAGCGTGTAGCCGTCAGCCGGGGACTTCGCCACAGACTCGCCGGCGATCAATCCGCCGCCGCCGGCGCGGTTTTCATAAAGGATGGGCTGGCCCAGTACCTCGCTCAGCTTGGTCGCAATGGGCCGCGCGATCACATCAGTACCACCCCCTGCGGCGTAGGGAATGATCCAGCGGATCGGTTTGTTGGGCCAGGTGCCCTGGGCCTGGGCCGGAGCGGCGCCCATGCTCATTGTTGCCAGTGTGACGATTGCGAGTGCTGCGGACTGCTGCTTGCGATTCATAACGCCTCCTTGGGACATGGGCCGGTAAGCCTGTGGGCCCGTCTGGGGCGCGGGCGTATTGGAGTGTGAGCATACTCTGGATCGGGAGGGGGCATCGTCGGGTTCTTATATGGGACCGCAACGTTGTTAACCCCCTTGCCAAAGGTTCATCGCCGATTTTCGGGGAGAGCAGGCTGCGGTGTGGTTGACCCCCTTGTCAAAGGGGGCGACTCGGCGAAGCCGAGCGGGGAAATTATTACCCGCTGCCTTGATCGTTCGCCCGTCATGACCGGATGCGGGCCCTGAGTGTCTTCCGGTGCTTCCCCTCTGCAAGGCCACAGCCGTGCGCAGGGTTCATGCAATGTCGGCAAAAGGCCATGAGACCAGCTTGGCTGGCCAAAATCCCCCCGCTGGCCTGCAGCCAGTCGGCCCCTTTGACAAGGGGGGGTTACATCAGCATGCCGGCCTTCCGGGTCTCAGGCTTTGGCTGGTCGTTGTTCCTTCTCCACACTCGGCAGGAACCACACCACCACGCCCAGGGCCGGCAGGTAGGAGCAAATGGTGTACACAAAGCTGATGCCCTGCAGGTCGGCCACGTAGCCCAGCACCGCGGCACCCAGGCCCCCAAGGCCGAAGGCAAAGCCGAAGAACACCCCCGACACCAGCCCCACGCGCCCGGGCACCAGCTCGTGCGCGTACACCAGGATGGCCGGGAAGGACGAGGCCATCAAGAGGCCGATGATGATAATGAGCACGCCGGTCCAGAACAGACTCGCGTAAGGCAGCAACAGCGTGAAGGGCAGGGCGCCGAGGATGGAGATCCAGATCATCTTGCGCCGGCCGACAAAGTCCGAAATCGGTCCGCCGATGATGGTGCCCAGCGCGATGGCCGCCAGGAAGATGAACAACTGCACCTGCGCCGCCTGCACGCTGATGCCGAAGCGCTCGATCAGGTAGAAGGCGAAGTAGGAGGACAGGCTGGCGCTGTACACGCTCTTCGAGAGCACCAGCAGCATCAGCAGCGACACGAAGAAGATCACATGCGCCCCGGGCCGCTTCACCGCCACGGCCGCGGCATGGGCGGCTGCCGCTGCCGCCGGGCGCAGATGCGCCTTGTACCACTGGCCCACGCGCGCCAGCATCACCATTGCCACCAGGGCCACCAGCGAAAACCAGGCGATGGCGCCCTGCCCATGCGGCAGCACGATGAAGGCGGCCAGCAGCGGGCCCACCGCGCTGCCCAGGTTGCCGCCCACCTGGAACAGCGATTGCGCAAAGCCGTAGCGCCCGCCCGAGGCCAGACGCGCCACGCGCGAGGCCTCCGGATGAAACACCGCCGAACCCGTGCCCACCAGCGCCGCGGCCAGCACCACCATGCCGTAACCATTGGCCACCGACAGCAGGATCAGTCCCACCAGCGTCGAGGCCATGCCGATGGCGAGGGAAAAGGGCTGGGGGTGCCGGTCGGTGTACAGGCCCACCGTCGGCTGCAGCAGCGACGCGGTGAGCTGGAAGGCCAGCGTGATCATGCCGATCTGCGCAAAGTCCAGGTGGAAGGAATCCTTCAGCATGGGATACAGCGCCGGGATCATCGATTGCATCACGTCGTTCATGAAGTGGCACAGGCTGAGCGCCACCAGCACCGGCAGGGCCACGCCCTTCACGCTGGCGGCGGAAGAGGCCGGGGCTGCGGTGGCGGTGTCGGAGGATTCGGCAGTGAGGGTTTTTTGCATGGTGGTGTCCGTGGGGCTGGATAGGGCGTGGGTGCTTTGCTCAAAAAATGGATCCCCGCCCCACGCTTTCGCGGGGGCAGGCTCTGCGCGGTGATGACGAAGTCGTTGAGATGGGCGTCAGGTCATGACTTGCTTCGCAAAGTTCATTGGAGCCGCGTCATAGTGCGTTGAGCGAAATTGAAATGGCGAAAGAGGTCAATGGTTGAATGACTGAATGGGGAATCGGCCAAGCCGGCTTCGCCAGCACACCACATCGTCATCCCCGCGAAAGCGGGGATCCATTGTCGCTTCAGACATCATGGATTCCCATCCCACTCAAGCGCCACCCGCCATCACGCAGAACCGTTGATCATCATCGGTCGCCATCTGGTTCACCAGTTCGATCTCCCAGGACAGGTAGGCCTCCATCGCCGCCTTCACGTCACCCGACTGCTCGCGTGCGCGGATGCGCAGGTCGTCGGCGCGGGTGCCCATGCGCGTCGCGCCCTGCTCCAGCGGCAGGCCGGCCTTGCGCCAGGCGGCGGTGCCGCCGTCCAGGGCCAGCACCTCGGCTTTGGTGATCGCCCGTGCGTCATCCGCAGTCAGCCGCGCCAGTGCGCCGTCGCCCGAGGTGATCACCACCGCATCGGTGGCGGGCAGTTGCGGCAGGATGGCCGCCAGCCGTGAGCGGATGCCATACCAGGCGCCGGGGATGTGGCCGGCGTAGTAGTCGCGGCTCCAGTCCACGTCGATGACACTGACGCCGCCCGCCTGCAGGCCTTGCTGCAGGGCGGTGGCGCCGATCAGCGGCGAAGTGGCGCGAACCAGCCCCAACACCGGCGGTGTCCACGGCCCGACCTCTGTGCCCAGGGCCTTCAGGTCCAGTGTCAGGGCCGCCACGTCCCAGCCCATCTGCTTCATCCAGTGTGCGGTCATCACTGCGCGCACGCCGTCGTCATCCACCAGCACCACGCGCGCGCCCCAGGTGGTGGCATGGCGCTCGGTCTCCTGCACCAGTTGGCCGCCGGCCACGTGCTTCATGCCTGGCACATGCCCGGCGCGATAGTCCTCCGGCGAGCGCACATCGAACACATACAAGGTGCGCGTCGCGCTGCCGTGGTTGGATTCGTCCTGCCAGCGCGCCAGCGTGGCCGCATCAATACGGGGGATGCCGTAGCGTGCTGCCACCCGGTCTGCCGCCGCGTGGGCTGCGGCCTGGCCGGCCGGTGACACCGCGGGTGCCCGGTTGGTGATGCCCTTCAGCACCGGGTATCCGGCCAGCGCCCAGCCCTGGGTGCCGTTCTTCAGCGACACCACCTGGTTGGGCACGCCGGCGTTGATGAGGGACTGCGCGCCGATGATGCTGCGCGTGCGCCCGCCGCAGTTCACCACCACCGTGGTCTTCGGTGAAGGCACCAGGTCGGCAAAGCGGTACACCAGCTCCGCCCCTGGCACGCTGATGGCCGTTGGGATGCTGTTGGTGTGGAATTCCTCGTAGCTGCGGCTGTCGAGCACCACGATGTCGGCCTTGCTGTCGATCATGTCCTTCAACTGCTCGGCC
>CAIPGJ010000154.1 GCA_903864555.1 uncultured Pseudomonadota bacterium
ACAGACTGGCGCGTCGAATATCCCTTCGTCGTAGTCAATCCCGACAGCGAGGATGAGATCGCCGCCGTGGTCAGGGACTGCATCTCGCTGGGACTGACCATCATCCCGCGCGGCGGCGGCACCGGCTACACCGGCGGCGCCATTCCACTGAGCCGCCATTCCGCAGTCATCAACACCGAGAAGCTGGACCGCCTTTCCGAGGTGGAGATGCAGACCCTCCCGGGCCTGGCCGGCCAACCCGTTGCCACCGCCCATTGCGGCGCCGGCGTGGTGACCAAGCGCGTGAGTGAACTGGCCGAACACGCCGGTCTGGTCTTTGCCGTAGATCCCACCTCTGCGGACGCATCATGCATAGGCGGCAACGTCGCCATGAATGCGGGTGGCAAGAAGGCCGTGCTCTGGGGCACGGCACTGGACAATCTCGTCTCCTGGCGCATGGTCGACCCCGAGGGCCGGTTCATCGAAATCACCCGGCTCGATCACAACCTCGGCAAGATCCACGATGTGGCGACAGCGCGCTTTTCCATCCAGCGATACCAGGAGGACAATCACACGCCGGACGGGCAGCCGCAGGTCATGGCAATACCCGGATCGACCTTCCGCAAGGCAGGGCTGGGCAAGGACGTGACCGACAAGTTCCTCGCGGGCCTGCCCGGCATCCAGAAGGAGGGCTGCGACGGCATCATCACCTCCGCGCGATTCGTCCTGCATCGCATGCCCAAGGCCATCCGCACGGTTTGCCTGGAGTTCTTCGGCCAGGTCCAGAACTCGGTGCCAGCGATCGTGGAGATCCGCAATTTTCTCGCGAACCATCCGCATGCAAGGCTCGCCGGCCTGGAACACCTGGACGAGCGCTATCTCAAGGCAGTGGGTTACGCCACCAAGGCCAAGCGTGCCGGCCGCCCGAAGATGGCCCTGTTCGGCGACATTGTCGGCGAGAACGACACGGAAGTTGCACGTGCCGCCTCCGAAGTGGTGCGCCTGTGCAATGCCCGCGGCGCTGAAGGTTTCATCGCGGTCTCCCCGGAGGCGCGCAAGACCTTCTGGCTGGACCGGGCCCGTACTGCCGCCATCTCCAAACACACCAACGCCTTCAAGATCAATGAAGACGTGGTCATTCCACTGGACGGACTGGGCGGCTATTCCGACGGCATCGAGCGCATCAACATCGAATTATCCATCCGCAACAAGCTGAAGCTTCTGGATGAACTGGACGGCTACTTTGCAGGCGATCTGCCCCTGGTCCAGGGCGAGGAATCCCTGGATCGGGACACGGTTCTGGACGACCGCGTGCAGCGCGCCAGCGCCCTCATCACCCACGTGCGCAGCCGCTGGAAGTTTCTGCACGACCATCTGGACACACCGCTGGCCGGGCTTGGGGCGCAAGCCGGCCACGAGGCCATCGCTGACCTGGGGGCCACCCTGCAAACCGAAGGCACGCTGTTCCGGCTGGTGCAGAACCACACAGCGCGAGTGTCGTGGAAGGAGGAGGTGCGCACAGGACTGCGCAGCATATTCGAGGGCAATGCCTTCCGACGCATCCTCGAGGGTGCCGAGGCCGTGCACAAGCGCGTGCTGCGCGGGCGTGTCTTCGTCGCCTTGCACATGCACGCAGGCGATGGCAATGTCCACACCAATATCCCGGTCAATTCCGACGACTACGAAATGCTCCAGGAGGCCAATGCCGCGGTGGCACGCATCATGGCACTGGCCAAATCACTGGGCGGCGTGATCTCCGGCGAGCACGGCATCGGCATCACCAAGCTGGAGTATCTCGAGGAAAGTGAAATGGCTGCTTTCCGCGACTACAAGCAGCGCGTCGACCCGGAAGGCCGCTTCAACGCCGGCAAACTGCTGGCCGGTGGCGACCTGCGCAATGCCTACACACCCTCCTTCAGCCTGCTGGGAGCCGAGTCACTGATCCTCGAGCAATCCGACATCGGCCGCATCTCCGACTCGATCAAGGATTGCCTGCGCTGCGGAAAATGCAAACCCGTGTGCGCCACCCATGTGCCGCGCGCCAACCTGCTCTATTCCCCCCGCAACAAGATTCTTGCCACTTCCCTGCTGATCGAAGCCTTTCTCTACGAAGAGCAAACCCGCCGCGGCATCTCGATCAAGCATTTCGATGAGTTCGGCGACGTCGCAGACCACTGTACGGTGTGCCACAAGTGCTTCAATCCCTGCCCAGTGGACATCGACTTCGGTGACGTTTCCGTGGCGATGCGAAATTTCCTGCGCCGCACCGGTCGCAAGACCTTCAGCCCCGGCACCACGGCCGCCATGGCCTTCCTCAGCGCCACCGATCCGGGCACCATCAAGGCGGCACGGACGATGATGGTGGACATCGGCTATACCGCCCAGCGCATCGCCCACTCTGCAGCGAAATCGCTGGGCCTGACCCAGGCGCAGACCAAGGCACCGCCCGCAACGGTGGGGAAGCCCGACATCCGCTCCCAGATCATCCACTTCATCAACAAGCCCATGCCCGGTGGCCTGCCCAAACGCACCTCGCGGGCGCTGCTCGACATCGAGGATCGGAACTTCGTGCCGGTTATCCGCGACCATCGCAAGGTCAGCGAAGACTCCGAGGCAGTCTTTTACTTTCCGGGATGCGGCTCGGAACGCCTGTTCGGCCAGGTCGGTCTTGCCACCCAGGCCATGCTCTTCGACATTGGCGCCATCACCGTGTTGCCGCCCGGATACCTGTGCTGCGGCTACCCGCAGACTTCGGCTGGTGAACAGGACAAGGGCCAGGCCATCATCACCGACAACCGGGTCCTGTTCCACCGCGTGGCCAATACGCTGAACTACCTGGACATCAAGACGGTGATCGTTTCCTGCGGTACCTGCATGGACCAGCTACAGAAGTACGAGTTCGAGAAGATATTCCCGGGCTGCCGCCTGCTCGACATCCACGAATACCTGCTGGAGAAGGGTGTGAGGCTCGAAGGCGTCAACGGGGTGCGCTACATGTACCACGACCCCTGCCACACGCCCATGAAGACCTACCAACCGCTGAAGGTGGTGAACGAGCTCATGGGCGTTCCGGTCACGCAGAACGAGCGTTGCTGCGGCGAATCAGGCACCCTGGCAGTGACACGTCCGGACATTTCCACCCAGGTTCGCTTCCGCAACGAAGAGGAAATGCGCAAGGGCTCGGCTGCATTGCGCAAGGACGGTTTTCAGGGCGAGGTGAAGATACTCACCTCCTGCCCATCCTGCCTGCAGG
>CAIPGJ010000155.1 GCA_903864555.1 uncultured Pseudomonadota bacterium
AGGCACTGGCAGAAGAGACCACGCCCTATGACTTGGTGCTGATCAACTCGGTCGTCCAATACTTCCCTTCGGCGGAGTACCTGGGCCTGGTGCTGCGCCAGGCCGCCGCGTGCACGCGCACGGGCGGTGTGATTTTCGTTGGCGACCTGCGTGCCCATGCCACCGGAGCGCTGCACCACCTGTCGGTCACGCTACACGGCCCGCAAGGACCAGACCGCAAAGGGGATGCGTTGCGCAGCGCCTGGCACAAGTCCCAGGCGCTGGAGGGAGAGCTGACGGTAGACCCCGGGCTGCTGCACGAGTTGCTGGCAGAGCGCGCGCCGCGCGTTTGGCCCCGCCTGAAGCAAAATGACTCGCCGAACGAGATGTCGCGCCTGCGCTATGACTGCGTGGTGTTCCTTGACCAACAAGGGGGAGACGAGGCACGGGCAGACGCCGTCGTGCTGACCGATGTCCACTTGCCCACCATCGAAGCGCAGCTGCGTGCAGGCCCCGATCTGGCCTTTCTGCTGCCGATGCTGGGCAACCAACGCTTGTCGTTGGAGCGCCGGGCTTGGCAGGCGCTGCATGGCGACACCAATGACTTATCGCATGAGCTAGACCCCGGGGAACTGATGGCCCTTGGCCATGAGCTTGGACGCGAATGCGCCTCGATGTGGTTGTCTGTGAACACCGGAGAGGCCGCTGAACCTGGTGTTTTTGCATTGGCATTCGGCCCTAAAGGCGCACCCGCCCATCGGGCCGCCCTGGCCTTGCCGGATCTGCCTGCCGGCTTCAACCGTCCCGCGAACAAGTCGGCAGCTCTGGAGTTCGCTCGCCATGTGCAGGAACGACTCAAGTCGGTCCTGCCAATTCATATGCGGCCCTCCGTCATCCACCTTTTGCCACGCTTTCCGCTCACCCCCACTGGCAAGTTGGACCACCAAGGTCTGCCAAACCCTTTTGAAGCCGAATCAGCAGATGAGGATTACTCCCAGCCCGTTTGTTACGAGGACCCGATGGAGCAGCAGATTGCCGAAATGATCGCTGGCCTGCTCAGCATCAGACTGCCCTCTAGGGATGCCAACTTCTTTGATATTGGCGGCCATTCAATGCTCGCGGCTCGTCTGGCCGCAATGATCGAGCGGCACTTCGCGGCCGCGCCAAGCCTGCGCGCCATCTTCAACGAGCCGACCATCCCCGGCATAGCAAAGGCCACGCGCATAGCCCAAGGTCAAACGGACGGGCCAGTAGACCGCCCTCAGCTACGGCCGCGCCCCGCCCGATGGGCGACCCAAGCCCCGGCCTCCTTCGCCCAGCGGCGCTTTTACTTCATCCATAGACTTGCACCGCTCAGCTCTGCCTACAACATCAGCATCTCGCTGCGCGTCAAAGGGAACCTAGACCGGCCTGCATTGCGCCAGGCCTTGGCTGCCGTGCAGGTCCGGCACGAGGCACTTCGCACGCATTTCAGGCTGGGGGGCGACGAGATTCTGCAATGCATCGAGGCTGCGGATTCGCGGTGGATTGAGTACCGCGAATCGTTTTTCGAGGGTCCAGAACACGCGTTACTACTCGTCCTGCAGCACCAAGCGGAGCAGGCATTCGATCTGCATCAAGGTCCGGTGCTGCGAGTGAACCTGATCCAGCAGTCTGAGCGTTCGCATGTGCTGTCCCTGGCCCTGCACCACATTCACGCGGATGGTGCCTCGCTGCGGGTGATGTTCCACGACTTGCGCCAGGCCTACGAATCCGCACTCAATGGTCGTCCTATCGTGCTGGCCGCTGCGGGGCTGCAACCGGCCGACGTGGCGGTCTGGCAGCACGCCCGCCATGCTGGACAGTGGCTTGAGGCCCAGCGGGGCTTCTGGCGGCAGGCGCTGGCGGATGTTCCGGCGCCCATCGACTGGCCGCCAATTCAGGCTGCCGCCAAAGTTGGCACGGCATCGCCGTCGGTAATCCGGCAGCTGGACGCTGCAGCCTGGGCCGGCGCCCAAGCCCGCGCGCGGCAGTTGCACATCTCTCCCTACGTTATGATTCTGGGCGCTTGGGCCCTTACACTGGCACAGCACACTGGCCGGGGTGATCTGGTCATCGGTAGCGTGCTTTCCAACCGGGCCCAGCCCGAACTTCAAGATGTGGTGATGGCGCTGATCAACACATTGCCTGTGCGATTTCAATTGCCCTCAGAAGGCCCGGCGGAAGCATGGTTACAACAGGTGTCAACGCGTATGCTTGCAGTAAGCGAGCACAGCGAATTACCCCTAGAGGACATCATGGAGGCCAGCGCCTCCGCGCTGGGTCAGCGCCAGCGCAGCAGCCTTTTCCAGACCTTGGTGTCGTGGCAAGCCTTTGAGCAGCCGGAACTGGTGCTACAGGGCCTCGAGATCGAACCAATCCCGGTGCAACCGACCCACGCAAAGAGCGACGTGGTGTTGACGGTCTTCGAAATCCCAGCGGCGCAAGGTGGCAAGGGACTTTGTGCAAACTTGGTGTTTGACGCGGCGCTGGTAAGCGCAGATCTTGCGGCCAGCCTCTGCACCAACTGGTGCCTGGCTCTAAGCAGCCTGAGCAACCCATTGGCCCTGCCTGACTGGCCGTCGCAGAAAAACCATGCACGGCCGCTGGAAGCAGCCTACTCGACAAAAGCCAGCGGCAGTACGGAAAAGGATGAGCAGCGTCTGCAGGCGCTCTGCGCCCTCTGGGCCCAATTGCTAAAACGTTCTTCAGTGCAGCCCGACGACGATTTCTTCGAGATGGGCGGCACGTCCCTGCTGCTGCTGCGGGTAGCGTCCGAGTCCTCTGTGCTGTTAGGGCAGGCGGTTACTCTGGCGCTGGTATATGAAGCGCGGAACTGCCGCGCGCTACTGCAGCGCATCGAGACCCAGCAGAGCGCAACAGATGCATCCAACCCTCTACTGGTGCTGCTGGGTCCGCGCTCAGGTAAACCCAAACTGTTCGTCTTGCCCGACATTTCGGGCCAGCTGATGCAGATATATCCACTGGGCATCCGACTATCAGAGAATTTTGAGGTCTGGGGCCTGCAGATCCCATCACAAAGCAGCGCACCCAAGAATTTCGGCGAGTTAATACGGCCGCTGATGCGCGCGCTGCGGCGTGAACAGGACACCGGGCCCTACCGTCTTCTGGGATATTCCTATGGGGTGCAACTAGCGGCCCATATTGCCGCAAGGCTGGAGGCTGTGGGCGAGAAAGTCGCATTCCTGGTCGCACTGGACGCGCCTCCTATGCCTCCCGGACCACCTGTGCCGGAAGCCGCCGACGAACTGTGGCGCTGGCGCCAGATTGCCGGAACCATATCACGGGCGTTTTTCGACCAACCACTGGATCTGGCTCTACCAGTGCTCAGTGCCGTGGAGCCGCATGGGCGGGCAGCTTTCGTGCTGCAGGCGCTGACACGGCTAGGGAAAGGCGATCTGCCAGTCTCGGCAGAAGAACTGCAAGCCTATTGGGAACTCTATGGGCACCTTGGCACACTTAGCCTGCCAGCCTTTCCGGCACTAGACGCCCCGGTGCTTGTCTGGGTCTGCGGGGACGAGGCTGCCCAGCAA
>CAIPGJ010000156.1 GCA_903864555.1 uncultured Pseudomonadota bacterium
CGCCCTTTACCAGGATGTCCGGCCGGCTCGCCAGTATCAGTCGCAGCGGCGTGTCCTCGTCGAACCAGGTCACCAGGCTGACCGAATCGAGCGAGGCGGCCACTGCCATGCGATCGGCCAGCATGTTGATGGGGCGGTCATCGCCCTTGCCCAGGCGTTTCACCGAGTCGTCGCTGTTGAGCGCGAGCCGCAGGCTGGCACCCAGTTGGCGGGCCTGCGCCAGGTAGGTGACATGGCCGCGGTGCAGGATGTCGAACACGCCGTTGGTGAAGACCAGCGGACGTGGCAGTGCCGCCAGTCGTTTGCCCAGATCCTCGGGCATGCAGCACTTGATTTCGAAGGTGGGTCTGGAGTATTCCGTCATGACATGTCTGCCTGGATGACCACGCAGCAAGTATAAGTCAATCATCAGTGCCTGCTGACGCCTGGCACGCTTGGCACGCCTGGCACGCATCGCGCGCGGTGAATGTCAGCAGCCGGGTCCGGTCCATCCCGTACAATGTGCACTGCTGATTGCCCTTCCGGACACTGTTCCGAAACGCAGGTGCGGTCCGGCATTCCATTCGTCTCCGTCCCGAAAGCCCAGCATGTCCGAGCCTGACGCCAAGCCGGCGCCTGCAACGATTCCACCACCGGCTTCTCCTGCTGCGCCGACTGCCGGTAGCCATGGCGGACGTTCCTGGGAACGCATCGGCCCGCTGCGGCTGCTCATCATCTTCAGCCAGATCACCCTCGTGGGCTTCGGCGGCGTGTTGCCCTTTGCCTACCGCGAACTGGTCGAGCGCCGGCGGCTGCTCAGCAACGCGGCCTTTTCCGAGATGTTCGCTTTCGGGCAGGTCATGCCGGGCCCGGCCATCGCCAATTTCGCGCTCACCGTCGGCTATCGCGACAGCGGTGCGCTGGGTGCCGTAGCCGCAGTCGCGGGCATCGTCACGCTGCCCTTCCTGCTGCTGGTGGTGGTGGGCATTTTCTACTTCCGCAATGCCGACCTGCTGCTGGTGCGCCAGGCCCTGCATGGCATGGCCGTGGTGACCGGCGGGCTGGTGGTGGCAGTGGCGCTGAAAATGACTCGCGGCATGCACCGGAACAAGCAGGCAATGTTCCTGCTGGTGGGTGTCTTTCTCAGTTTCGGCCTGATGCGCTGGCCCTTCCTGGCGGTGATCGCGGTGGCCGGTCCGCTGGCCTTCTGGCTGTCCTGGCGGGAGCAGCGCTGATGGTGGAGGGCGGCACCGGTTTCGATGCGCCCATCTGGCTGCTGCTGGTGCAGCTGATGATCCTGTCGTTTGCCGCAGTGGGTGGCGGGCTGGCGATGCTGATGCCGGAGCTGCAGCGCTTCATCGTCATCGAGCACGGCTGGATGACCAATGCCGATTTCATTGCCGCCTTCACCCTGGGGCAGGCGGCGCCCGGGCCGAACTTCCTCTACGTGGCGCTGGTGGGCTACCACCTGGCCGGTTTCAAGGGTGCACTGATGGCGGCCATCGCCGTGGTGGTGCCGCCGGGCTTGCTGGTCTACCTGGTGCTGCGGTTTGGTGAATCGCGCGTGAGCGCGCGCTTCCAGCGCGCCATGCGCGAAGGCCTGGCGCCGGTGGCAGCCGGGCTGATGATGTCCTTCGGCTGGGTGATGTGCTCACAGGTGGACACCAACTGGCGCGCGGCGGCGGTGACATTGATTGTCGTGGCAGTGAACTTTCGCACCCGCCTCAATCCGGTGTGGCTGGTGCTGGCCGGGGCGCTGCTGGGGATGGCGGGAATCGTTTCGGACTGATCATAATCAGTCAGCCCAGCCAATGATAACGGCGCCTCTGTCACGAATATGATCACATGATCTGGTGTGGCCAATGTGATCGCCGTGGCCAATGTGGCTGGGGTGTTGCGCTCAGCGCGGGGGCACCTTGGTGACGTATTCAAACACCCGCACCACCTTGCGCACACCGCCCGTGGAGCGGGCTGCCTCGGTGGCGTCGTCGGCTTCCTTGCGCGTCACCATGCCCATCAGGTAGACGATGCTGTTCTCGGTGATGACCTTGACATCGTTGGGCGAGAACCTGTCGGCACTGACGAAACCGGCCTTCACCTTGCCGGTGAGGTAGGTGTCATTGGCGCGCGAGCCGAAGGAGCTGGGTGCCGAAATCTGCACGTCGTTGACCACGCTCTTCACTTGGGGGATCTCGCGGATGAGCTGCTCGATGTCGCCCTTCAACTGCTCGGTGGGCGCCTCGCCGGTGATGAGCACCACGTAATTGAAGCTGGTGACGTTGATGTGTGCCTGGTCCTTGAAGCGCTCGCCCAGGCGCGTCGAGGCCACCGTTTCGATGCGCTGGTCACCCAGCACCACTTCGGGCTGGCGCCGGTCGATGGCAACCATGGCAGCGGCGCCTGCACCGGCGGCGACCACCGGAAAGCAGCCCTGCAGCAGGGGGACGGCCGACAGGGCCAGGGTGAGGGTGGCAATACGGCTCGCGGTTCGCAGCATCATTCGGCTCCCATGAGCATGAAATCGATTCCGTCGCACAGGCAGTGCAGGGTCAGCAGGTGCACTTCCTGTATTCGTCCGGTCTTGTCGTTTGGCACGCAGATGTTGACGTCGCCCTCGCGCAGCATCTGCCTGATCCTGCCGCCACCCTTGCCGGTCATGGCGACCACGCGCATCTCGCGCTCATGGGCCACTTCGATGGCCTTCACCACGTTGGTGGAGTTGCCGCTGGTGGAGATGGCCAGCAGGACATCACCGGGCATGCCCAGCGCGCTCACCTGCTTGGAGAAGATCTCGTCGTAGCTGTAGTCGTTGCCGATGGCGGTGATGGTGGAGGTATCAGTGGTCAGCGCCACGCAGGCCAGCGGCGGACGCTCGCGTTCGTAGCGGTTGAGCAATTCACCGGAGAAGTGCTGGGCATCGGCCGCCGAGCCGCCATTGCCACAGGCCAGAATCTTGCCGTTGGCGAGAAGCGACCGGACCATGGATTCCACTGCCTGGGCGATGGGTGCGGTCAGCTCGGAGACGGCCCTGAGCTTGGTTTCCGCACTGTCGCGGAACTGCAGGCTGATGCGGCCTTCCAGCGTGTGCTGTTCGCTGCCGGGGGTGTCAGCCTGCTTTCTTGCGGCGAGTTTTGTCATGAGCGGGGATTCTACCTCACGCATTTTGGCGATACGCAGGGTTGCGACCCTCACTTTTGCACGTCTTGTGTTGCGCTTGCGCACCAGTTCACGCCTGGTCCGGAATTTGTCGCCTGTTGCAGGCGCTTCTGCAGCTCAGAACAGACAGACAGCAGCGCAGAAAGTTGCAGGCGGGCGGCTGGTGCCTGCCCTGTCCCGAAAGTGCCGGTCGTGGGCGGTGGTCTCCGTGATCATTCCTCGCCGGGAGAAGATGCCTTTTCGGGCATGCCATGTCCGGGACTGCATCCGCGTCTCCCTAGGGAAACACTGATCCAGTCTCGAATCGAGGATCACCTTTCAAATGTTTGCTCTGACTTGGGGGATATGCAAGGGCGCGCAGCCCGCTTGCTCAGTGCTTTCCTAGTCCATGTAGACCTCGAAGGCCACGCGCCTTGCCGGACTGCGGTGCCGCTGCAGGCGGCTGATGCGCGCCGACAAGGGCTCGCCGTTGTCGAGGGCCCAGGCCAGGGCGGCATTGCGCGCCTGCGGCACGTAGCCCAGCTTGCGTGCTTGCCACTCGACGCGCACGGCATTGCCGTCGTGGGGGTTGTCCGGCTCCCGCACCAGCACCAGTTCGTCGCCGACGCGCATCGCGGTGAAGGCGCGGGCGGCCTCGTGGTAGTTGTAGCCGGCCAGCGGCGAGTCCTGCACCAGCAGGCGCACCTGTTGTGCCTGCGCCAGCTGGCAGGGCAGCCAGGCGAGCATCGCGGTCGCCAGCAGCACCGGCTGGAGCGATGGACTGATCTTCAGCAGCGCTGGTTCAGAACTGGAATGCATTGCGTATCCACTCGATGTCCCGGCCTTGTTCGTCGCCCAGCAGTACCACATCGAAGCGGCAGGGTGATGAGGGCCGGCGCGCGAGATAGAGTTGCGCGGCGGCGGTCAGCCTCGCCTGCTTGCGACGGTCTATGCTGGCTGCTGCACCGCCGAAACGGGCAGAGGAGCGCAGCCGCACCTCCGCTATAACGATCACCGGGCCGTCCTGGAGGACAAGGTCGAGTTCGCCGAAGCGGCAATGCCAGTTGCGCTCGATCACGCGCAGCCCCTGGCGCTCCAGCCAGGCGGCGGCCAGGGCCTCGGCGGCGGCACCCTGGGTGCGGCTCATGCCGGAGCAGAATGAAAAACGGGTGCCTGCCGATCCATGCAGCGATCTTTCACGAGGCGGTAACCCGGTTATGGTAGCGCCACTGCGCGCGCAGGTGGTGTGGGCAAGCGGAGCAGGTTGTTGACGAGGTGGCGAGACGGCGTAGCGCACCTGATGGTGAGCAGGCCGGATCTGGCCGGGACGGGCTGGCAGCCTCCAGCCCGTAAACGACAAATCCCTCCGAAGAGGGATTTGCGAAAGCCGCTTGAAAGCGGCTTAGTGGCTTAGCGGCAGGTGGCCGGCATGTAGCGGGCCGGGGTACCGGCGCAGGACCAGGTGATGGTGCCCGTTGCGGTGTCCGCCGTTGGCGTGACCGTGATCGTCACGGCTGCGCCGGTGGAAGACGATGTGTTGCTGCCGAGGACGGTGACGATGCCCGCGTCTGAAACGGTGGCGCCGGCGATCTTGCCCACCACGTTGATGGTGACACCCACGCCCATGGAACTGGTGGCGCTGGGGTCAGCCTGCAGCTTCTCGGCAATCGCGGTGCGCGCGCTGGATGCGGCCAGGATCAGTTCCGAGACCTTCGCCCGGATGGTGTAGTCCTGATAGGCGGGCAGGGCGACTGCTGCCAGGATGCCGATGATCGCGACTACGATCATCAGTTCGATCAGCGTAAAGCCCTTCTGTACGAATTTCATGTTTGATCCCTTTGTATTTTGTGATCGGTCCACGGAGTGGGCCGTGGTTCCTTATTAGCAAGAATCGGGCCCGTTGCGTCATTTCCATGTCAGTTGGGCAAGCTGCTGGAAACGTTCACTATATTGGGGCGGGGAAGGAGCGCGGCGGGGTGCTCGCCAAATTCGGGTCACAATGTGACCCCAGAGGGCATATCAGCCTGCCGGCGCAGGGCCGTCCTTTCCCGCCCGAATGGGGTCCAGGCCCCCAGGCATAAGGCCTGAATGCCTGTGGCAGCGGGGGATTATCCC
>CAIPGJ010000157.1 GCA_903864555.1 uncultured Pseudomonadota bacterium
GGCCTCGCGGATGGTGGGCACATCGGGCAGGCTGCCGGCGCGCTGCGCCGTGCTCACCGCCAGAGCGTGGAGCTTGCCGGCTTTCACCAGCGGGATGTTGGACGACAGGGTATCGAAGGTGACGGCCACCTGCCCGCCCAGCAGGCCCTGCACATTGGCGGCCGACCCCTTGTAGGGGATGTGGTTCAGCCGCACCCCGGTGTTCTTCTGCAGCACCGCAGCGACGAGATGACCAGCCGTGGCGATGCCGGGACTGCCGAAATCAAGCTTGTCCGGGTTGGCGCGGGCGTAGCGCACCACGTCCTCGAGCGTGTTGTAGGTCGAGTTCGGCGTGGTGAAGATGCCCAGCGGCGTCTGCCCGATCAGCACCACGTGGGAGAAGTCGCGGATGGGGTTGTACTGGATGTCCTTCTGGGTGAGCGGCGCGGTGACGCCGGGGCCACCCTGGTTGAGCAGGAAGGTGTAGCCATCGGGCGCGGACTTCACCACGAAGTAGGCACCGATGGCACCGCTCGCCCCGCCCTTGTTGTCGATGACCACCGGCTGGCCCGAGCGCCGGGTAAAGCCCTCACCCAGGCTGCGGGCCACCACGTCGGAACCACCGCCGGGCGGAAAGGCCACCACCAGGCGTACCGGCCGGTTGGGCCAGTCACCCGCGAGGGTGGCAGCCTGCGCATTGTCATGGTTCATGGATAGCGCCGTACACACCACGGCCGCCAATGATGCGAACAGGCGGGGAACTGGTTTCATCGGCAATCCTCCTTCATGAAATTGCGATCACTGGGCTGGTCATCACCCGCATCATCAGCAGGTCATGACTTGCCAGGCGGTCCGTAGCCACCCCCGCCCGGCGTCTCCATGTACACCACGCTGCCCGGCTTCATTCGCACCTTGCCCGGCATCAGGCGGTCCTCACCATCGATGCGGAACACCCCGGGCTGGCCCGATTCACCACCACCCACACCCTCGGGTGGATGGCTGCGCGAGCAGGGGTTGGCATTCAGCAGCCAGGGCTGGTCGGTGTTCACATAGAACTCGACGATCTGGCCGTCACCGCCATTGAACCGACCGCGACCGCCGGAACCGCGACGCAGTTCGCGTCGGTTGAACACCACCAGCGATTCGCTCTCGACGATCTCGGTGGGCACGGTGCCCACACCGGCCGGGTAGTAGGTGGCATGCAGGCCGGGCTTGGTGGCACGCGCGCCCATGCCGCCGGTGAGGCCGGACAACGAGGCCACATAACGCTCGCCATTGTCGAAGCTGCCGAAGATGCGGCAGATGAAGGAGGAACCGGTGCCGGGGGCCACCACCTTCTCCGGCACGATGTGATAGAAGGCCTTCATGATGGGCATGGGCACATACATGCCGACCACGTGGCGCGAGGCCACCGGCGCCGGGTAACGGCAGTTGACCACACAGCCTTCCGGCGCCACCACCTTGATGGGCGCCAGGCTGCCCGAGTTGTTGGGGACCTCGGAGTTGAGGATGCTCCTCACCGAGAAGGTGGCATAGGCATGCGTGTAGCTGAGGGTGACGTTGATGCCCTTCTGGCTCTGCGGCGAACTGCCGGCAAAATCGAGCAGCACTTCACCCGCCTGGTTGTCGATGGTCACCGCGACCTGGATCGTCACCACATCGCCGCTGGGAATGTCGAAACTGGCCTGCTCGGTCCAGGTGCCTGCCGGCAGCTTGCGGATGGAATCGCGCACCGCGGCTTCGGAGCGCGAGATGATGGCATCGGACAGCGACTCGATGTCATCCAGCCCGTACTGCTCGCACAGCTCGACGATGGCCTGGCCGCCGCTCAGGCAGGAGGCCACCTGGGCGGTCAGGTCCCCCAGCAGCATCTCCGGGGTGCGGCTGTTGGTGCGCAGGATCTCCACCAGGGTCTTGTTGGGCTTGCCCTTCTCGTAGAACTTGAGCGGCGGAATCCACAGGCCCTCCTCGTGCACGTCATTGGCGCCTATCCCAGGCCCGAGGCCGCCGATGTCGGTGTGGTGGTTGTTGGAGCCGACAAAGCCGATCAGTTTGCCCTTGAAGAAGATGGGGGCGAACACCGTGATGTCGAAGGTATGGCCGGAGCCCTGCCAGGGATCATTGGTGATGAGCACATCACCCGGGGCCATGTCGTCCTTGAACAGCCCTGACAGGTAGGCCCCGCAGGAGGCCATGCAGTTGATGTGGCCGGGCGTGCCGGTCTCGGCCTGCGCCACCATGCGCGAGCGCGCATCGAACAGGCCGTAGGCGAGGTCGCCGGATTCGCGCACGATGGTGCTGAAGGAGGTGCGCTGCATGGCCTTGGCGTGCTCCGACACGATGGAGCACAGGCGCGACCACATGAGTTCGAGTTCAATGCCGTCCATATCTGATCCTCAGCCTTTCCTGGTTGCCATGACACAGCCCAGCGCGCCCAGCGCCACCTGCCACTTCGGCGGAATCACCAGCGTGGTCTCCGCCTCCTCCAGGATCACCGGTCCGTCCACGCGCATGCCGACCTTCAGGGCCGAGCGCGCCATCACCGGCACTTCCTGCCCCTCCTGCCACAGGTGCACGCGGCGCGTGTGCGATGCCGCAGAGGCCGGCGCGGTCGAGGACTGCCCCAGGTCCGGAATCATCATGGCGGGCGCGCTGGCGGTGATGCGCCAGTTGAGCACCTCCACCGGCACCGCCTCCTGGATCAGCTTGTACATCTGCAGGTACTGTTCCTCGAAGCGTTTCCTGGCCGGACCGATGGCAGCATCCGAGCACGGCCGCTCGGGCAACTCCACGATCAGTTCGAATTGCTGGCCGACGTAACGCATGTCGGCGCGGTAGGCGAAGCGGATATCCGCAGGCGGCGCCCCGGCCTCGATCAGCGCATCGCGGCCTTCCTTCTCCATCTCGTCGAACAGCGCACCGGCCTTCGTCCAGTCGATACGGTCCAGGCGCGCCAGCGAACTGCGCACCAGGTCCAGCCGCGGCGGTGTCACCAGCGAGCCCAGTGCGGAGAACACACTGGCCAGCGGCGGGAAGATCACCGTGGTGCTGTGCAGGAGTTCGGCCACTGCACAGGCATGCACCGGTCCCGCCCCGCCGAAGGCCAGCATCGGCACGCCGCGATGATCCGCGCCGCGGTCAGCGGCATGTGCGCGTACGGCACCTGCCATGGTTTCACACACCACCTGGAATACCCCGCGCGCGGCAGCAATGGCGCTCACGCCCAGGCCCTGCCCCAGCCGCCCCAGCGCGGCGGTGGCGGCTGCGGCATCCAGCTTCATCGCACCGCCAAGGAAATTGTCTGCATCGATGGCGCCCAGCACCACGTCGGCGTCGGTCACCGTGGGATCGGTGCCGCCCAGGCCATAGCAGGCCGGGCCGGGGCGAGAACTGGCGCTGCGCGGCCCCACCTTGAGCAGGCCCAGGCTGTCCACGCGCGCGATGCTGCCGCCGCCCGCACCGATCTCGATCATGTCCACACTGGGCACGCTCACCGGCAGGCCGCTGCCCTCCTTGAAGCGGTACATCCGGTCGATCTCGAAACGCCCGGTCACCAGCGGCGTGTGGTTCTGGATCAGGCAGACCTTGGCGGTGGTGCCACCCATGTCGAAGGCCAGCAGGTTGGGCAGCCCTAGCGCCCTGGAGGCGAAAGCCGAGCCCAGGGCACCGGCCGCCGGGCCGCTTTCGATCATGCGCACCGGCATCCGCCCGGCGGTATTGGGACTCAC
>CAIPGJ010000158.1 GCA_903864555.1 uncultured Pseudomonadota bacterium
AGCACGTCGATCAGCGGAATCAGGTTGATTTCCGGATCTTCCTTGGTGTTGCTGCGAAAATTCATGATGGCCTGCGATCAGGACTGCGGCGGCCGTGCGCCGGATGCGTAATCCAACCGCTCACCGTGAACGATGTCGACCAGCTTGGAGGCCTGTTGCTCCATCTCGACCACCAAGCTCTCCACCTTGCCACGGAAATGACGGAAGAAAATCATCGCCGGCATGGCGATGACCAGGCCGAAGCCGGTGTTGTACAGCGCCACCGAAATGCCGTGGGCCAGTGCCTGGGGATTGGTGCCGGTGGGCGCCTGCGAGCCGAAGATCTCGATCATGCCCACCACCGTGCCGAACAGGCCCATCAGGGGCGTGATGGAGGCGATGGTGCCGAGGGTGGTGAGAAAGCGCTCCAGGTCATGGGTTACCGCGCGACCGGCTTCCTCGATCGACTCCTTCATGACGTAGCGCGAGCTCTTCACGTTGCGCAGGCCAGCGGCCAGCACGCGGCCCAGCGCCGAATCATTGGCCAGGGCCGACAGCAGTTCGGGCGTGATGCCCTGCTTGCTGTAGGCGTTGACAGCCTGATCCAGCAGGCCCGCAGGGACGATCTTGTGCTGCCTCAAGGTGACGAGGCGCTCGATGATCAGCGCCACGGCGATGATGGATGCGACCAGAAGCGGGTAGATGGGCCAGCCGGCAGCCTGGATGATTGCGAACAACGTGTCTCCCGTCGCAGAGCCTGTCTGCGTCAAAAAATCCAGCGACACTTTATCGCGCAAGGGGCACTTCGGCAAGGAAAGCCGCCTCAGGGCTGCCGCGCACGGGCCCCGCTGACAGCGCGCGGCAAGCAGGCCCCCGCCTCGCATAGCGCCATGGTTTAGTATCCCCGCATGACTGATTCTATTTCCGGAAACGACGGCTTGGCAGTCCCCGGCGCCATCGGCGTGTCGGCACTGATGCGCAGCCTGCGGGACCTGCTCGAACACCGTTTCCCCCTGTTGTGGGTCAAGGGGGAAATATCCAACTACATGCTGGCGCGCTCAGGACACGCCTATTTCGTCCTCAAGGACCAGCAGGCGCAGGTGCGCTGCGTCATGTTCCGCCAGCGCCATCAGCAGGTCGAATGGCGCCCTCAGGATGGTGATCAGGTCGAACTGCGCGCCACCCTCGGCCTGTATGAGGCGCGCGGCGACGTGCAACTGACGGTGGAATCCATGCGCCGTGCCGGCGCCGGACAGCTGTTCGAACAATTCCAGCGCCTGCGGGACAAACTTGCTGCCGAAGGCTTGTTCAGCCAGGAAGCCAAGCGCAGCCTCCCGACACATCCACGCTGCATAGGCATCGTCACCTCGCGGGATGCCGCAGCACTCCAGGACATCCTGAGCACGCTGGCGCGCCGCAATCCGGCCATCCCGGTGATCGTCCAGCCGACACCAGTGCAGGGCAGGGACGCCGCACCGCGCATCGCCCGGGCGCTGCAAGTGCTTGGTGACAGCGGACGCTGCGACGTCATCATCCTGGCCCGTGGCGGCGGCAGCATAGAAGACCTGTGGGCATTCAACGAGGAAGTGGTGGCACGCGCCATCCGCGCCTGCGCCGTGCCGGTGGTATCGGGGGTGGGGCATGAAACCGACTTCACCATCGCCGATTTCGCTGCAGATTGCCGGGCACCGACACCCACTGCCGCAGCTGAACTGGTCAGTCCCGACCGGGAGGCGTTGCTGCACCGGCTGGACGCGCTCAGCCGCCGGCTGCAGCAATGCCAGGCCCGGGGCATGGAACGCCGCATGCAACGCCTGGACAGCTTCGGCGCGCGCCTGCAGCATCCGGGAGAACGGCTGCACCGGCAGGGGGAAAAACTGGCATCCGCCAGGGCTCGACTGGCTCGCTGCATGGGACAGTCGCTGGCGCATCATCAGCATGCCCTCAGTGCCTTGATGCGCCGGCAGATGGAACGGCGCCCGCGCCCCATGGACCGCCTCGACGCAATTGCCGCCCTCAATCATCGGCTGGTTCTGTCATTATCCTCGCGCCAGACGCTGCGGATGACGCGCCTTCGGGCGCTGACCGGGTCACTCGAACACCTCAATCCCCAGCGCGTGCTGGAACGCGGTTACAGCGTGGTCCGTGCCGCATCCGGCAGCATCATCCTCGAAGCGGAGCAGGTACGCGCTGGCGACCTGCTGGAGCTGCACTTCGCCAGGGGCTCGGCACGTGCGCGAGTCGAGAACACCTGACAGGGGTCCACGCCGACATGAGATCAGAACAAGCATGTCCTTGAGAATGAGAATCGCCCTGCTGTGCTACACTCCGCTTGCTTGACAGCCCTGCTTTCGCATCCGTCGAAAACCAGCAAAAACCAGTTCATCACGAAGGAGATTCTGTCATGGGAGCGATTTTCCAATCCCTGGGGCGCACGGTAACCGCCGGTGTCGTACTCGTCATCATACTCATTGCAGCCTCCGGCTCAGGCATCGAGTTCAACCATGCCTGGGGTGCCTTTGTCATGCGCTGGTTCCACGTGCTGGCCGGCGTGATGTGGATTGGCCTGCTGTGGTATTTCAACTTCGTGCAGATACCTTCGATGCCCAAGATTCCGGATGAGCAGAAACCGGCC
>CAIPGJ010000159.1 GCA_903864555.1 uncultured Pseudomonadota bacterium
GCACCACCGCTTCCTTCGCGCCTGCAGCCATCTGCACCGGCATCACCTCCATGGTCTGCCCGCGATAGGCATCCACGGCCGCCGAGTAGGTGCGGACCAGCATGGCGCGGAAGGCTTCCACCAGGCGTTCGCGCTGCTCGGGCGTGGCTGTGCGCCAGCTGCGGCCGGCGGCCAGTCGAGTGGCTTCGACAAAATCGATGTGCGGCAGGATCTTCGATTCCGCCAGGGCCATGGCCTTGGCGCGATCACCGGCTTTCAGGGCTGGATCCTGCTTGATGGCCGTCAGCACCTGATGGGTGATCTCGCGGATCAACTGCTCCGGTCCGGGGCTGTCGGCCGCGCCAGCCGTCAGCGGTGACAGGGTGAACAGGAGCGCTGCAAGGCAGGCAAACAAGGCGTTGCGGGAAGTTGTGAGCATGTTTTTCATGGCTGGGAGGATACCAGCCTCCGGGGCAATCCACGCGCAGCCCGGATTTGGGCATTGGTAACAGTTTGTTGCAGTCAGTTTTCGGCTGGTGTTGATCTGATAAAATGATCACAATAAATCAATAAAATTAATAAGGGCGGTACATACCGCGTTATATTGATAATAATGATCCGGCTGATCAGCTGCTTCCTGCCGCGGGGTGGCTACGCGTTCAGGCAGGGTTGGGGTACTGATCGGTCGTGAAGCCGGTTGCCCGTTCGGTGGCAACTGCAGCCTGCAGGGCACGCGCCGTGCTGGCGGGCCCGTGGGTGGATCGTTGCAGCCGTGAATAGAGCTCCCGGCGCAACCGAGATGGGCGGGGTAGGACGATTCCTACCCCCTGAGTTCCGCCAGACTGACAGTCCTGCTCAGTCGCGGTCCCACCCATGCGTTCAGACCGCGGCCAATGGCGGCTCGATCCGGTGCCGACCATACTTCGCTCCATGGATACGATCTCAGCCGCAAACATACAGCACCAGTTCCAGGCTCCCGGTTCGCAAGCCCGGGCCGAAGCCCTGAAGGTATTCCTGGTGGATGATTCAGTCGCGCTGCGCAGCCGCATCGCCGGCATGGTCCGTGAGATCGAAGGCGTGGACATTGTCGGCGAGGCAGAAACCCCGGACCAGGCCACCAGCGGCATCCTGGAAAGCGCGCCGGATGCCGTGTTGCTCGACCTCAAGCTCACCGGTGGCACCGGCATCGACGTGTTGAAGGCGGTGCATCCGGCGCATCCGGGCATCGTCTTCATTATCCTGACCAACCATGCCGGCCGGCATTACCAGCGCGCCTGCATGGCCTCGGGCGCTAGCTACTTCCTGGACAAGAGCCACGATTTCAAACAGATCGCCACGATTCTGGGCGCGCTGCGTTCCATCCGTTGCAGGCATTGAGAACAACAACCGAGAAGGGAGACTTCCCATGTCAGCCGTCGCAGTCCGAACCATCACGTCCATCCGCAAAGAGCCCATGAACCAGAGCGCCAGTGCAGAGCTTGCCAAGTGTCCGACCCGGTGTTCCACCTGCGGCCTGCGCGAAGTGTGCCTGCCCTGCGGGCTCACCGGCACCGAGCTGGACCGGCTGGACCAGCTCATCTACACCCGCAAGCGCGTCAAGCGCGGCGAAACCCTGTATCAGTCGGGCGATACCTTCAAGTCCCTGTACGCCATCCGCAGCGGCTTCTTCAAGAGCTGTGTGCTGCTTGAGGACGGCCGCGACCAGGTGACCGCATTCCATATGCCCGGTGAGCTGATGGGCATGGACGGCATCGGCAATGACCGTCACAACGTCAATGCCGTGGCGCTCGAGGACAGCGAAGTGTGCATCATCGTCTTCTCCAGCCTGGAACAGGCGGCCTCGGAAGTGCGCGGTCTTCAGCGACAGTTCCACAAGGTGATGAGCCGCGAGCTGGTGCGTGACCAGGGCGTGATGATGCTGCTGGGCACCATGCGCGCCGAGGAGCGACTGGCCACCTTCCTGCTCAACCTGTCTCAGCGTTTCCTGGCGCGTGGTTACTCACAGACCGAATTCAATCTGCGCATGACACGCGAGGAAATCGGCAGCTTCATCGGCCTGAAGCTGGAGACGGTCAGCCGCATCTTCTCGCGCTTCGATGATGAAGGCCTGATCAGCGTGCAGCAGAAGAAGATCCGCATCCTCGATGTGATTGGCCTCAAGCGCCTGCTGGGGCAGCACCTGGGCGCCTGAGCCGCAGATCCGTACCGGATTCCGTCCGAACCGCCGGCCCGCTGAATAGCGGCCGGCGTTTTTTATGGGGTTCTTGGTCAATTTCCGGGGACGGCATTGGCAGCAAGCTTGGCCGGCTCGGGTTAACCCCCTTGTCAAAGGGGGCCGACTGGCCGCAGGCCAGCGGGGGGATTTTGACCCGCCAGGCCGATCTACCTGCCTTCGCAAGCAATAGCCGAGAATCCTGTTGATGGTCATTGGCTTGCAGGCTTGCAGGCTTGCAGGGAGGCGCCGGATCACATCCCCGACATCAATCAGGCACTCGTGGTGCGCTGCAAGCGCAACGGGAGAAAATCCCCCCGCTCGTTCGCTGCGCTCACGAGTCGGCCCCC
>CAIPGJ010000160.1 GCA_903864555.1 uncultured Pseudomonadota bacterium
CAAGCTGCCCGTCGTCAAGGACGCCTTTCTCACGCTGAACGCCGTGCTTGGCTGGCTGGAGCAGGCGACACAGGCCGGCACCGCTTTCGTCTTCGGCTATCTGGGCGGCGGGAAGGCGCCCTTCACGGTGAGCGACCCCGCCTCGTCTTTTGTCCTGGCTTTCCGTGCGCTGCCGCTGGTGCTGGTGATGAGCGCGCTCTCCGCGCTGCTGTTCTACTGGGGCGTGCTGCCGGCCATCGTGCGCGCCATCTCGTGGTTGCTGGAAAGGACCATGCGGGTGGGCGGCGTGGTGGGCCTGTCCGCGGCGGCCAATGTGTTCGTTGGCATGGTCGAGGCCCCTCTATTCATCCGCCCCTACCTCGCCCGGATATCGCGCGGCGAGCTTTTCATCATCATGACAGGGGGCATGGCCTCCATCGCCGGCACGGTGCTTTTTCTGTACTCGAGCTTCCTGAGGGATGCCATACCCGACGCCGTGGCGCATCTGCTGATCGCCTCCGTGCTGTCGGCCCCGGCAGCGATCGTGATTTCGCTCATCATGGTTCCCGCCGAAGGGCCTCCCACCGACGCAAGGCTGACACTGGCATCGGATGCCACCAGCAGCATGGACGCGATCACGCGCGGCACCCTGGATGGCGCGAGCCTGCTCATCAACATCATCGCCATGCTGCTGGTGCTGGTGGCCCTGGTCACCCTGGTCAATCTGGGTCTGGGCCTGCTGCCGCACATCAATGGGGCGCCGGTGACCCTGCAGTTGCTGCTGGGCTGGCTGCTGGCGCCGCTGGCCTGGCTGGCAGGCATTCCCTGGAGCGAGGCGCAGGCGGGCGGCGCGCTGCTGGGCACCAAGACCATACTCAATGAGCTGGTGGCCTACCTGGAGCTCGCGCAGCTGCCACCCGAAACCCTGTCCGAGCGCAGCCGTCTGCTCATGACCTATGCGCTGTGCGGGTTCGCCAACTTCGGCAGCCTGGGCATCATGATCGGGGGGCTATCGACCATGTGCCCGGAGCGCCGCGGGGAAATCGTGGCACTGGGCATGAAATCCATCGTCGCGGGAACGCTGGCGACCTGCATGACCGCGGCCATGGTGGGCTTGCTGGTGTAAGCGAAGGGCGCTGGCTTGACGACTGGGGACAAACGGTACGGAGAGGGGAAATCTGTCCCCTAGTGCTTTTCTACGGGGATTAAAGTTCATCGCTTGACCAGAGATCAGGTCGGTACTGCAACATCAGACGCGGCGAGTACTTCTGCAAAAACGGCGGTCACATGCCCTCGCAACCATCGTAGGGCGGCATCGTTGCCAAGCCGTCGGCTCCATACCAAACGGTGGCTCATGGGCTCGATATGAATCGGTGCCTTGAGGGCTTGCAAGCCATACCGACTCAGAGCATCGGCCATGACCACCACAGGCAGGGTTGCGATCAAGTCCGTACGCGCCAGCAGTGGCGCTACTGCCGAGAAATTTGGCACCCAGGTTGTGATGCGCCGTCGACTCGATGCACCCGCAGCAGTTTCCACTGGACTGGGCATACGTCCACCTACACGAACCGCTACATGCGGCCATCTATTCCACGCAGCTTTTCCCCACGTTCTCACCGCGGGATGCCCTTTGCGCACGAAACTGGCCCATCGAAAGGGTTCCACATTTCCGTGTTCAATACCATCAGGCAAGGCGAGCTCTGACGGAACCAAGGCGATGTCCACGCGACCTTCCACCACTGCGTTGAGCACACTATCATCCCGCGAGGCCCACTCCAGATATGCCGTCGGCGCCTCACGGCGAAGGCGTTCTACCAGGCGCGGAAAAAGCGCGTCGTTCAGATCCGGAATGGCGATCCGGAATGCGTGTGTCGTCGTGGCTGGCTCGAAAGTCTGAGGGGGAACCAGAACCCGCTTGATGTTCACAAGGATGGGCCGGACCTCGGCAATCAAATGTTCGGCAAACGGGCTGGGAAGCATTCTCGCTCCCGCCTTGACCAGCAAAGGGTCGTCAAGCTGCTCACGCAGGCGTCCGAGGGCGTGGCTGATTGCCGACTGTGTTCGTGCCAGGCGATGGGCCGCGAGCGTCACGCTGCGCTCCTCCATCAAAACGTCGAATACGACCAGAAGATTCAGGTCAATGTGGCGTAAATCAATTTTGTTCATGAAGAATGAAAATTAACTGTTTGATTGATGATTACTTTAGCGCACTAATGGAGTCCCTTGATCACACGGAAAGTGAACCCTGTCATGCACCACTCCCTCCACCTCGTCGGCCGCGTTTGCCTGGCCACCACATTCGCCCTCATCTTTTCCAGTGCAAAAGCGCAAACGATGACACTGGAGCAAGCACGTGCCATTGTCACTCCGTTCTACGATGCCCTCAACGCTGTGCCCGGTCGCGATGCGGCCGGGCTGGTATTGCGGGCTACACACCCGGATTGGGTTTCCTGCGGCAACAATGACGTGTGCTCTCCGCGCGACAAAGTGGCCCCGGCCATCGCCGGTTTCTCGAAAGCCATCCCGGACCTCAAATGGGACGTCAAGGAGATCCTGGTATCCGGTGATCGCGTGATTGTGCGCGGGGAGGCGTCCGGGACACCGGCAGGTCTGTTTATGGGCGTGGCCCACGGTGGTAAAAGTTTCAAGGTCATGTCGATTGACATACACACCATCAAGGATGGCAAGTTACTGCGCGCCTACCATGTCGAAGACTGGATGGGGGCTTCACGCCAGCTTTCGGCAAAATGAGCAGGGGGTAGAAGAGGGAAACCACGTTTTCCCTCATCCCTTGTACTACGAAGGAGCATAGAGAGACGTTAGAAGCGCGGTTGAATCGTGCC
>CAIPGJ010000161.1 GCA_903864555.1 uncultured Pseudomonadota bacterium
ACGCTGCCGTTCGCACCATGCGCTGGCGTGCCGAGGTGAACAAGCACCTGGGCGTGGACAGCGAACTGGTGGATGCCAAGACAGTGGCCGAAGCCCTGCCCATGATGGACATGAGCTGCAATGGCCACGCCCCAGTGCTCGGTGCCCTGTATCACGCGCCCGGCGCGATTGCGCGCCACGATGCTGTGGCCTGGGGCTATGGCCGTGGCGCCAGCCAGCGCGGCGTGGAAATACACCAACAGACCGAAGTCACCGGCATCGAGGTCAGCGGCGGGCGCGTGCAGGCGGTGCAAACCAGCCGTGGCCGCATCGCCACTGACAAGGTGCTGTGCGCAGTGGCCGGATCCACACCCCGCATCACCGACATGGTGGGCATACGCACGCCTATCTACATCCACCCTTTGCAAGCCATGGTGAGCGAGCCGCTCAAGCCCTGGCTCGACCCCATCATCGTGTCCGGCAGCCTGCATGTCTACGTCAGCCAGTCGGCACGCGGGGAACTGGTGATGGGCGCTTCGCTGGATCCCTACGAACTGCATTCGACACGCGCCACCCTGGATTTCACCGAAGGCCTGTCCGCCCACATGCTCGACCTGTTTCCCTTCCTCTCCACTGTGAAGGTGGTGAGGCAGTGGGCCGGCATGGCCGACATGACCCCGGACTTCGCTCCCATCATGGGCAAGACCCCGATCGAAGGTTTTTACCTGGATGCCGGTTGGGGTACCTGGGGTTTCAAGGCCACCCCCATCTCGGGCAAGACCATGGCCTGGACGCTGGCGAATGACCGTAACCACGAACTGATCGGGGGATTCAATCTGTCGCGTTACGCCGATTTCCGGCTGACCGGTGAGAAAGGAGCCGCCAGTGTCGGTCACTGAAGCAGACACCCGCGGCAGGCACGCATGAAGATCATGACCTGCCCGGTGAACGGCCCACGCCCGGTGAGCGAGTTTGTCTACGCCGGCGAAGTGCGCGACATGCCCGACCCGTCGCAATGCGATGACGCAAACTGGGCCGACTACGTGTTCAACCGCAATGGCGCGCCGGGAATCAAGAAGGAGTGGTGGTACCACGCACCCAGCGGCACCTGGTTCATCGCCGAACGAGACACCGTGCGGGACATCGTCCTCGCCACCTGGCTGCATCGACCGGTGGCCCCATGAGCACGCGCCTGCCCCAGGTTGCCGGTGAATGGCTGGAGCGCGACCAGCCGCTCGAATTCAGTTTCGAAGGCCGTCGCTATGGCGGGTATCAGGGGGACACCATTACCAGTGCCCTGCTGGCCAACGGCGTGGACCTGCTGGGTCGCAGTTTCAAGTACCATCGCCCGCGTTCGGTGTTGTCGGCCGCGGGACACGATGCCAATCTGGTCATGCAAAGCGGCGGCCGGTCCCATCAGCCCAACCTCAGGGCCGACACCACACTGCTTCAGGCAGGCATGCAACTGACGCCGGTCAATGTGCAGGGCAGTCTCGCTTCGGACCGCGGCTCCCTGCTCGACCGTCTCTCCGCATTGTTGCCTGTCGGTTTCTACTACAAGGCCTTTCATTCAAAGCGATTATTCCCATTTTGGGAAGCTCTTATCCGTCGCTATGGAGGTTTGGGGCAGATTGATATCACCGCCCCGCGCCGCTTCACGGCCAAGCGCTATGACTTCTGCGATGTGCTGGTGGTGGGGGCCGGCGCCGCCGGACTATCCGCCGCTCTGGCAGCGGCCGACGCCGGGGCGCGGGTCGTGCTGGTTGACGAGAATCTGCGCATCGGTGGCAGCAGCGTGTTCGACCGCGGTGGTGAAGCACCGGATCCGGCGGTCCAGGCCCTGATCAGAAATGTCGAGCGCCATCCCGGCATCCGCATCCGCACACTCACCCTGGCCTGCGGCTACTACACCGATCACTGGATTGCCCTGATTGAAGGCGCGCGCATGACCAAGCTGCGCGCACGGGCCGTGGTCATCACCACCGGTGCCATCGAACAGCCTGCGGTGTTCCGCAACAACGACCTGCCAGGAATCATGCTCGGATCGGCGGCACAACGTCTGATTTACCGGCATGCCATCAGGCCCTTCGACCGGGTGGTGGTGCTGGCAGGCAACGATGCTGCCTACCGCACCGCCCTGGATCTGCTGGGCCACGGCATCTCCATCGTCGGCATTGTCGATCTGCGCCAGAGCATCCCCTCAAGCCCGGCGCTCCAGGCGCTGTCAGCTGCACAGGTGCCTTTGCATGCAGGCCATTGCATCCAGGAAGCACTCGGCGGGCTGCGTGTCGAAGGCGCAGTCATTGCGCCCTTCCGTGATGGCGAGGCTGATGTATCAAAGCGCTTCCTGCTGCCCTGCAATGGCATCGTCATGAGCACCGGTTGGGCGCCGGCCGGCGGCTTGCTCTACCAGGCCGGCGCCACCATGCGCTATGACGACACGCTGGGCCAGTTCATCCCCGACCTTCTACCGGAGGGCACCTATGCCGCCGGCCGGGTGAACGGCGTCTATGGCGGGAACCGGATGGCGGACGGCCGCCGCGCCGGCCTCGCCGCTGCCGCCCATGCCGGGATCGGCCAGCCATCGGACAGCACGGCCAGCCTGCGCGAGGGCACGGCCCAGTCCCATCCCTGGCCCATCGTGGCCCATGGCAGGGGAAAGAACTTCGTCGACTTCGATGAAGACCTGCAGCTCAAGGACTTCGCCAACGCCGTGCAGGAGGGATTCGACAACATCGAACTGCTCAAACGCTATACCACCTGCGGCATGGGCCCCTCCCAGGGCAAGCACTCCAACATGAACGCCATCCGCATCCTGGCCAGGCTGCGTGGTGAATCACCCGGGCAGGTGGGCACCACGACGGCGCGGCCTTTCATCGAGCCGGTGCCGCTTGCCCATCTGGGCGGCCGCGGCTTCAACGCCGAACGCGAGACCCCGGTCCACGCGCTGCATGCGGCCGCCGGGGCCATTTTCATGCCGGCCGGCAATTGGCAGCGTCCCGAGTACTACGCGGTCGATGGCATGAGCCGCGAGGCAGCCATCCGTGCCGAAGCCCTGGCCGTGCGTTCCGGGGTCGGCCTCATCGATGTGGGCACACTGGGCAAGATCGAGATCATCGGCCCGGACGCCGGCGCCTTTCTCGAGCGTGTCTACACCGGCCGTTTTGCCAACATGCGCCCGGGCACGACGCGTTACGGAGTCATGCTGGATGAGGCTGCCGTGGTCATCGACGATGGTGTGGTGGCACGCCTGTCGGAGCAATGTTTCTACTTCACCACCACCACCTCGGGATCAGCCGGCGTCTACCGCGAACTGGGCCGGCTCAACACCCTGTGGCAGATGAACTGCGGCATCGTCAATCTCACCGGCCACTGTGCTGCCTTCAACCTGGCCGGTCCGAAATCACGCGAGGTCCTGCAGACCCTGACCGGGAGTGAGCTCGGTCAGCAGGCCTTTCCTTACCTCGCCGCCCGTGAAATCGACATCGCCGGCATGCCGGCGAGAGTGCTGCGTATCGGCTTTGTCGGTGAACTGGGTTTCGAAATCCATGTGCCGGCCGAGCACGCCTGCACACTCTGGCAGGCACTGCTGCAGGCAGGGGCGGCGGCGGGCATACGGCCCTTCGGTGTGGAAGCGCAGCGTTTGCTGCGGCTGGAAAAGGGCCACCTCATCATAGGGCAGGACACCGACGGGCTCACCAATCCGGATGAGGCCGGCGTGGCCTGGACGGTGAAGATGGACAAGCCCTTCTTTGTCGGGCAGCGCAGCCTGACCATCATCCGCAAGCAGGCGCCGGTGCAGCAACTGGCCGGCTTCTCCCTGGATGGCGAGCAGGCGAAGAAGGTCCGTGAATGCCATCTGGTGATTGCCGAGGGCCAGATGGCGGGACGGGTCACCAGCGTCGCCTACAGTCCCACCCTGAAATGCTATGTCGGCCTGGCCATGCTGAGGACCGACCTGACCGCCATCGGCACCTCGTTCACCATACGCGTCACCGACGGCAAGCTGGTGGCCGCCAGGGTCGTGGCCACTCCCTTTTACGATGCCGAAGGATTACGGCAGAAGACTGTTGCCGCTGAGGGGCTGGCGGCATGAGGACCAGCGCACTGCACAGCATTCACCAGGAGCACTCGGCCGCCATCGCCGGCTGGCGCGAAACGGGCGGCATGGTATTGCCGGCGCGCTACCAACAGGAAGCCGACGCCGCAGTGCTGGGACTGGGAGACGCCTCCTGGCTGAGACGCAGCGGCATCAAGGGGCCGGCCGCGGCCCGCCATCTTGAAAGCCTGGGATACCCCACCCCGGCACAAGCCAACCGCTGGCTGGCTTTGCCCGGTCCGGGCGGTGTCATTGCCCGCCTCGGCCTCACGGAGTATCTGCTGGAAGACGATGGCCACGCCTGCCAGGCACTGGAGGCAAGCACGCCACCAGGGGGGGCCTATCCCGTGATGCGCAGCGACACCGCCCTGGTGCTGTCTGGCAGTGTTGCGCCGGAAGTGCTGCTGCAGACCTGCAGCATCGACTTTTCGACCATAAGCCCGGAACGCGGTGAACTGGTGCTGACCGCCATGACCGGGGTGCCCGTGCTGGTGATTCCGCTTCTCGCCGGTCCCGTACCCCTGTACCGAATCTGGTGTGACCCGAGCTACGGGCCCTACCTGTATCGCACCCTGCTGAGCATCGTGGAAGAACTGGGAGGCGGCCCCATTGGGGTTGATCAACTGGCGCCCTTGCTTGCTGCATCGACTCAATCCGCCGCCCACTCCACCACCACCTCAAACAATAGCGGCCAGCCCGGCCGCGTCCATATCCCGGGGGAAGCATGACTCCAGCCGCTGCGAAAAAATTCCTGGCCGACCAGGGCATCCAGTACATCCTCGCCCAGTTCGTCGATATCCACGGCGCAGCCAAGGCCAAGGCGGTGCCGGCGAAACACCTGGACATGGTGCTCAAGGGTGGCGCCGGGTTTGCCGGTTTCGCCGTCTGGGGCCTGGGCATGGGACCGCATGGTCCCGACTACATGGCCGTGGGCGACACCAGCACGCTGAGCAGCGTGCCCTGGATGCCGGGCTATGCGCGCATGGCCTGCGACGGCCACGTGCATGGACAACCCTACGAGTTCTGCTCACGCGTGGTGCTCAAGCGCCAGCTGGCCGAGCTGAAAAAGCGCGGACTGACGATGTACACCGGCATCGAGCCGGAATTCATGCTGCTTTCGCGGCGTGCCGATGGCAGCCTCGGACCGGCCGATGAAACCGACCTGCTGGACAAGCCCTGCTACGACTACAAAGGGCTGGCGCGTTCATCCGCCTACCTCGGCCGGCTCACTGAAGCCCTGCAGGCGGCCGGCATCGACGTCTACCAGATCGACCATGAAGACGCGAACGGCCAGTTCGAGGTGAATTTCACCTATGCCGATGCGCTGAAGTCAGCCGACAACTTCGTGTTCGTGAAGATGGCGATGTCGGAGATCGCCCGCAGCATGGGCCTGATCGCCACCCTCATGCCCAAGCCCTTCTCCAATCGCACCGGCACCGGCGCGCATTTCCATATCTCCATGGGCAGCGCCAAGGTGAAGAACCTGTTCCATGACCCGAAGGATCCACGTGGCCTGGGTCTGTCGACCATGGCCTACCACTTCCTCGGCGGCGTGCTGGCACACGCGCGCGGCCTCACCGCACTGGTTGCGCCCACCATCAACTCCTACAAGCGGCTGGTGGTGGGTCGCTCGCTCTCGGGCGCCACCTGGGCTCCGGCCTATATTGCCTACGGCGACAACAACCGCACCGCGTGCGTGCGGATTCCGGGCGGGCGACTGGAGCTGCGCCTCCCCGACGGTTCCTGCAATCCTTATCTCGCCACCGCTGCTATCCTCGCCGCCGGACTGGATGGCATCGACCGCAAGCTCGACCCGGGCAAGCCGGTCAACGACAACCTGTACGAGTGGTCACCAGAGAAACTCAAGCGCGCCGGCATCGGCCTGCTGCCGCAGAACCTGGCCGAAGCGCTGGATGCCTTCGATGCCGACAAGGTGCTCAAAGCCGCAATCGGCGAAGCACTGTCGGCAGAGTTCCTCTCCCTCAAGCGCATGGAATGGGTGGAGTACTGCCGGCATGTGTCTGACTGGGAAACCAGTCGCTACCTGGAGTTCTTCTGATGTGCGGCATCGTCGGATTGCTGATCAAGAAGCCGGCGTTGCGCGGGCACTTGGGTGAATGGATGCTGCCCATGCTGGTGGGCATGACCGAGCGCGGCCCCGATTCGGCCGGCATGGCGGTATTCACCGAACCCGTGGCCGACCACCGGCGCAAGTTCAGTCTCTATTCGGGCAAGGAATTTTTCGACTGGGAGGCGCTGGCCAAAGCTGCCAGCGCTGCCCTGGGCGCTGACAGCACCCTGTCCACCAAGGCCAACCATGCCGTTCTGGAAACGTCGGCATCCGTGTCGCAGGTGCGCGCCTGGCTGCGCCGCGACTGGCCTGCGCTCTACCTGCTGTCGGCGGGCCGCGC
>CAIPGJ010000162.1 GCA_903864555.1 uncultured Pseudomonadota bacterium
ACCAGTACGCCGTGGATACCCTGGGCCAGTTGTCCCACCGCCGCCACGCCCAATCGCGTCGCCAGGATGCGATCGGTTGCCGTGGGGACACCGCCGCGCACCACATGGCCCAGGCGCGTGATGCGCAATTCGAAGCCGATCTCGTCGCCATGATCGACAAAGTGGCGCAGGATGGTCTCGGCGCCGTTCTTCACGCCCTCGGCCACCACCACCAGCGCATGGCTCTTGCCGCGCGTCCAGGCAGCCTGCAGGCGCACCGCCACTTCATGCGGCCCGACTTCCTGCTCGGGAATCACGATCACCTCGGCGCCACCGGCGAGGCCCGCCATCAGCGCGATGTAGCCGCAGTGCCGGCCCATGGTCTCCACCAGGAAGGCGCGGTGCAGCGACGCGCCTGTGGTGCGCAGCCGATCCATGGCTTCCAGGGTGACGCTCACGGCCGTGTCCACGCCAATGGTGACATCGGTGCCTTCCAGGTCGTTGTCGATGGTGGAGGGCACGCCCACCACCGGAAAGCCGGCCAGCACCAGGCTTTGCGAGCCGGTCTGCGAACCATTGCCGCCGATCACGAACAGCGCGTCGATGCCGCGCCGGCGCAGGTTGGCCAGCGCCATGGCGCGGCCTTCCACGGTCTGGAAGGCCTTGCTGCGCGCGCTGCCCAGCACGGTGCCACCACACTGGATGATGCCGCCCACGGCACGCGCGCTCAAGGGTTCGATCTGGTCGGCCAGCAGGCCGGCAAAACCGTTGCGCACGCCATGCGGTTCCCAGCCCTGGGCAATCGAGGCCCGCGCCAGCGCACGGATGGCGGCATTCATGCCCGGCGCATCGCCACCGCTGGTGAGTATGGCTGTCTTTCGTATCGTGGTCGGGTTCATACCTGCGGTCATCCTTGGTTTCATCGTCGCTGCAAACCGGGAAATTCATCATAACGCATGGCCCCGCCGCGCCGACTGCACGGGGATGCCCCCCTCAGCAAGGACCACGTCACGCAATGGACCCTGCATCCACCGTGCACGCAAGGCTGACCTTGCCAGATGACCGTTTTGCAAGGGCGGGAGGCATTGCATACAATCCCCTCACCATATAAAGCCGGGTCCGGACCTTTCCGGATCGCCATGGCAGACAAGACGGCCTCCGCGCAGCAGGAAGGCCGCCAGCGACCACCAGAGGGAACCAGCATGAAGCGGCCAGCCGCCCATTGCCATCATCATCGTCTTTGCGGCCCTGTTGCAGCCACCCGGGTTGAAGTCCCCCGGGGCACCGCCATGGCCGGCGCCAGCCCCCACGCAATGGATGCGGGCCGCCCATGCACCCGCCCCCTTTCGCACCACCCTGCACTGCTGCCGCACGCAGCAGGCTGAACATTTGAGCAACCCGCCGGCAAACCGGCACACAGGAGAGAGAAATGGCCCAGGAAGAAACCGGCGTTCGCGTCGAGATCAAGAACTACATCGCCGTGGTGACCTTCGACCGCCCGCCGGTCAATGCCACCTCGCGCCCCATGGTGCTGGCCACGCAGCAGGCCTTCGACAGCTTCAACAACAATCCGGACGTGCGGGTGGCCATTCTCACCGGGCACGGCAAGGCCTTCTGCGCCGGCGCCGACATCAAGGCGCGCTCCTCAAGCCTGGAAAGCGGCGCCGCGCTGCAGCCGGGCG
>CAIPGJ010000163.1 GCA_903864555.1 uncultured Pseudomonadota bacterium
CGGATGCAGCCTGCCCAGGCCCGCACCGACACTGAAGGTGAGCTGCCAGGAAATCTGCCGCACCACGGCATCGGCAAGGTAGGGCAGCATCTGCCGGCGCGGGTCGCCCGACACCTGCGCCACCACATTGCCGCCGGTGTAATTGGCGATGGTCACCGTGCTCTCGCCATCGGCAAAGCCGGTGTCGGTGCAGCACGAAGGCCAGCCCAGCGCCTGCAGGCAATCGGCATTCTCGGCCACCACCACGCGCCAGGTGTTGCCGTAGGTGGCCTTGTCGTTGCCGTGGAGGCGAAAGCCCGCGACATTGCGCAGGACCATCCGCCAGAAACGGCCCACCGAGGTATTGGGCACAAAACCATCGCGCATAACGCCCTGGCCGAAATTGAAGCCCAGCCGTTTCACGATCGGCCCGGTGAGGATCACCAGCGCATCCCCGCCGGGCGTGGCCCCGGCATGCTCGACACCGAAGGCCGGGTCGGCCATGGCCTCCACCATGGCCAGCAAGAGCGGCATGTACTCCGGCCGGCAACCCGACATCACGCCATTGACGGCAACGCTCCATACCGTGGCCGTACGCTTCTCCGGCAGCAGCACGCCCAGGACTTCTTCCGGTTTGCGACCGGTATGGGCGAGAAAGGCTTCTATCTTCGCCAGCGTCGGCGGCACGATGGGCAGGCCGTCGCTCCACCCGCGCTGCTGGAAATGCTCATTGACCGCATCATGGCTACCGCGAAAGACGATGTCGCGGAGCCCCGGTTCGTCTGGTGCTTCCTCTGCATTGACTGGTTGGTCAACAGTCCGTGTGAGGCAGGCGATCACCTCCGGCAGCGTCACCTCGAGGATATTCTTCTCCAGCACGCCGGCCGGCTGCACCGCGACATGCCCAGGCATGTGCGCCACCGGCAGCTTCATGCCCAGCCCCATGCACACCGCCTTCGCCTGCTGCAGGAAGCCTTCGCAGACCAGCGACGCCGAGGGAATCCCCGCCTGCTCGCACACTGCACTGGCCCGCAACACGGCGGGCGTGCAACTGCCTCAACAACCCATCGCGGTGAGGACCGCGTCTGCACCGAGGTGTTTCAGTTTTTCCGGCAAAGCCGCGACGACTGCGCGCTCGTCATTGCCGTGGATGCTGCCGAACTCGCGCCAGTGGATGAAACTGATGCCACTGAAGCGTTCGGCCAGCGCCTTCTGCAGCAGCGTGTAGACGTCGTCGCCGCGGAACAGCCAGCCCCATAGCAGGGCAACGCGCTTTCCCTCCAGCGACTCCAGGCGCCGCGCCAGTGGCTTCTCCCCGCCCTGCCGCGGCGCACCCGGCCAGTACACCGAGCATGCGCCCTCATGATCGGAACCTGCGCTCATGTCCCTGCCTGCCTGTGTCATGTCCGCTCCGCCCTCTCCGTACAACGACCTCAGTCGAGCTTCAGTCCGCGCTGTTTGATCACCTGCGCCCAGGTGGCCACTTCCTCGCGTATCAGTTTCGCAAATTCATCGGGCGTGCCGGTCTGCACCTCGGAGCCTCCCTTGGTGAAGGTCTCCACCACATCGGGGCTTTTCATCACGCCGAGCACCGCCTGGTTGAGCCTCTCGATGGCCGGACGCGGCGTGCCGGCCGGCGCCAGCAGGCCGTACCAGACACTGACGGTCGCCCCCGGTAGCCCGGCTTCGCCCACGGTGGGCACATCGGGCAGGGCAATGGAACGTCTGGCGCTGGTCACGGCGATGGCACGCACCTTGTTCGCGCGTATCTGCGACACCGCCGTCGGAATACCTTGAAAGTTGATCTCAAGGCGCGCCGCCAGCAGATCGGTCACTGCCTCCTCATTGCCCTTGTAGGGCACATCGACAATCTCCGCGCCCGCGGCCACACCGAACAACTGCCCGGCCATATGCTGCGTCGACCCAAGCCCGGCATGCCCATAGCGCAGTGCGCCGGACTTCGACTTGGCGAGCGCAATCAATTCCTTCAGGTTGTTCGCTGGCACACCCGGGTGAACAATGATGACCAGCGGCCCGTTGGCCACCTGCGCAATGGGCGCCAGGTCCTTGACCGGATCCCAGCTGAGTTTCGGATTGAGCCCGGGAATGATGGCCAGCCCCGAGGCCGACAACAGCATGGTGTAGCCGTCCTTGGGCGCGCGCACCGTGGCCTCGATGCCCACGGCACCGCCAGCCCCCAGGCGGTTCTCGACAATGACCGCCTGGCCCAGCGGCTCGCCCAGCTTGCCGGCGATCACCCGCGCCATGATGTCCACGGTGCTGCCCGCGCTGAAGGGTGAAATGAGCCGCACAGGCTTGCTGGGAAAGGTCTGCGCCTGGACCGCACCGACAGCAAACAAACTGGCGGCCAGGCAGGCCGACAACCACGGATGGACCCCAGACATAAGTTCTCCTCGTGTTATGGCAAGTGCAGCGTGGCCAGACCTGCTGCCTCTCCCGGGCAGTCAGGCGCCGGCAGTCAAAGCCGCTCCCCGACATCGGCCATTGTAGGCCCGAGGCAGCCAAGCCCCGGGGAACCGGGGAGGACTCAGGCAGCCGGCGGCTGCGTCTGGCGGAACGAGGGCCGCGCCAGGATCGCCTCGCCATAGCGCTTCAGACCTGGAAAACGCTCACGCCAGCCGAAGGACTCGTATATCTGATCCATGTAAGCCAGCGCCATACCGGCGCAGATGTCGGCGACGCTGAAGGCGCTGCCGAAGCAGAAACTGCGCTCACCGATCTCCGCCTCCAGCGCTGCCAGGCCGCGCTCGATCTTCTTCAGCTGCTTGGCATACCAGGGCTGGGCCGGATCGCGCTGGCCGGCCTTGTAACGATCATCGTGGGTGAGGATCACGATGGCGTCGGTGATGCCATCGCCCAGTGCCTCAAGGCGCAGTACCTCGATGCGGTCCTCGAATCTTTCCGGAATCAGCCGTGGGCCGCTGCCGACATGGTCGAAGTACTCGACGATCACTACTGAGTCGTACAGCGCGCGGCCATTGTCCAGCACCAGCACCGGAATCTTGCCCAGCGGATTGTGGAGGGGCACCTGCGAACCAGGGGCGGACGGGCTGTCGAAGACATAGTCGCAGGCGACCTGCTTTTCCAGCATGGCGACATGCGCCTTGAGCGCGAAGGGGCTGCGCGGAGAACCCAGCAGTTTCATGGAAGTTTCCTGATCGACGGACAGTGAAGCTTGGATGCAGACACCCGGACAAGAAACAACCGGACAGTCGCGATTATCCCACCGCCACTGCCGCCTTCCGGTCTCAGATCGGCACGCGCGGAATGCGGCTGGCGTTCCAGGTGCCGAAGGTGGCCACCAGCGCCATCACGAAAAAGGTGATGTGGAAGGCATTGATCACTTCGTGGCCCGTTTCCAGGGTGCCGCCCTGCATCAGCGCGCCCGCATCCAGCTCGGGCAACAGGCCATAGATGATGGCCCCGGCCACGGCTGCGCCCAGCGCCGACCCGGCGGTGCGAGAGAGCATCACCACAGAGGAGGCAGCGCCAAGGTGCTTGGGCCCGGCCGCAGTCTGCACCATCATCTGAGATCCCGGCCCCGAAGGCCCGAGACCGACGCCGATGAGAAAGCCCAGCACCGCGATCAGGGTCTGCTCGGGCGGCGACAGCGCCAGGACGAACAGGGCCGCTGCAGTGATACCCATGCCTATCATCGGCATGGTGTTGAGGCGGCCGATGCGCGCGGCGATACGGATGGAGGTCTGCGCCCCTGCCACGATGCCGATGGACACCGGCACCAGCATCAGGCCGGCCTTCTCCAGCGGCATCTGCAGGCCGAAGCGCAGGTACACCGGGAGGTAGAAGATTACCGCCAGATAACAGCAGGACTGGCACAGCATATTGATCGCCACCAGCGAGATGGTGCGATTGCGCAGCAACTCCATCGGAAAGAATGGCGCGGCGAGCCTGCGCTCATGCCGCAGCAGCCACACCCACAGGGCAAGGCCGCCACCGAACAGCACCAGGCTCCACAGCGACAGCCAGTCGAATCGATGTCCGGCCGAGGACAGCGCAAACAACAGGATGGCCGTGCCGAAGACGAACAGCAGCAGGCCCAGCATATCCGAGACCCCAGCGGCACCGGGATGCTTCTTGCCCCGCGGCAGCAGCGACAGGCGCCAGGCGGCAAACAGGCACAGCGGTATATGCGCGCCGAACAGCCAGCGCCAGCCGATGTGGGCCACGGCAAATCCGCCGATAATGGGCCCCAGTACATTGGCCGACATGAACATGATGCCGAAATAGCCAAGGAAGCGGATGCGCTGCCGCGGTGCCACCAGCTCGCCGATCATGGCCTGCGACAGCGTCATCAATCCGCCACCACCCAGGCCCTCGACGGCACGCCCGAGGATGAGCACCCCCATCGAGGGTGACAGGGCACAGATGATGTGCCCGAGCATGAACACCGCCATGGCGGCAAACAGCAGTTCGCGCCGGCCGTAACGATCCCCCAGCCGGCCGTACACCGGAATCATCACCGCGCTGGTGAGCAGGTAGGCCGTGGCAATCCAGGAGGTGTCATGCAATTGGCCCAAATCCCCGGCGATCACGGGAATGGCGGTTGCCAGCAGGGTCTGGTCGGCCACTGCCATGAACATGGGCAGCCCGACCGCTGAAAACAGTTTCAGGAACTGGGCGTGGGTGACAGTCGGGGGCTCATCCGCTGCGGATGCAGCTTCACCTGGCTTGGCGTCTTCGGGTGCAGCCGACATGCAGTGTCCTGTTGAAAGTTGCCGCATTATCGCATCGCAGCAGTGCGCTTCGGCCCGGGAGCAAAGCTGGTAGCCTAGGGAAACACTGATCCAGTTTCGAATCGAGGATCACCGTTCAACTGTTTCCTCTGACGTGGGGGATAGACAAGGGGGCGTGGCCCACTTGTTCAGTGCTTCCCTAGCGCAACAAGAATCCACAGCACACCCCGGTGCAGCCACACGGAACCACACGGAGGATCGCCGCAATGACCATGATGAGTGCAACGACAGGCATGCCCCGCCACAACGCCCCCCCCTCGCTGACAGGGCCACTCAAGGCCCTGATCGCCTCGGCGATGTGTCTGGGTGCACTGGCCCAGCCTTCCCCCGCACTCGCGCAGGAAACCTATCCCGCCACGCCAGTACGCCTGGTGGTGGGCTTTGCCGCTGGCGGCCCCACCGACCTGGTGGGCCGGTTGGTGGCGCAAAAACTCACCAGCCAGATGGGCATGAATGTGCTGGTGGACAACAAGCCGGGCGCAGCCGGCAACCTGGGGGCCGAGTTCGTCGCCAAATCCAGGCCAGATGGTTACACCCTGTTGCTCAATTCCTCCGGTGTGGTGTTCAGCCTCGCCTTCGGGGAAAAGCTCGGTTACGACCTGTTCCGCGACCTCGCCCCGGTATCACTGGCTGCCACCTCGCCGCAACTCATCGTCACCCATCCGGGCGTGCCCGCCAGCACCATCGGCGAGTTCGTCGCGCATGTGCGCGCCAACCCGGACAAGCTTGCCTATGGGTCCTCGGGGACAGGCACCAGCACCCACCTGGGTGCGCTGCTGTTCCTCGAAAGCAACGGCCTGCGCGCGCTGCACGTGCCCTACAAGGGCGTGGCACCGGCCACCGTGGACCTGATCGCCGGACGCATCCAGTTCTCCATGCAAAGCGCGAGCACTGTCCTGCCGCTGGTCAAGGACAAACGCATCAACGCGCTGGCCATCACCGGCCTGCGCCGCTCGCCCTTGCTGGCCGAGGTGCCCACCGTCGCTGAAACCGTGATCGCCAAGTTCGAGGTCGGCGCCTGGTCCGGCGTCATGGCCCCGGCGAAAACCCCCGCCCCCGTGATCCGCCGCCTCCACGCCGAGATTGCCAAGGCCACCCAGGATGCCGAGACGCGCGCCAAACTGACCCAGGAGACCATAGACCTCATCGGCTCCAGCCCGGAGGAATATGCCGCCTACCTGAGAAGCGAACTCGACCGCTGGTCGCGCGTCATCAAGAGCGCCGGCGTGAAGCCGGAGTAGCCGGCATGAACTTCCCCATGCCCGCGCAGGGCGGCCAGCTGTTGAAGGACAAGGTCACCGTCATCACCGGCAGCGCCTCCGGCATCGGCCGCGCCACCGCGCTGCTCTTCGCGCAGCAGGGCGCCACCGTGATCGGCATCGACATCGCCGATGAAGCCGGGCAACAGGTCATCGAGGCCATCCGCGCCACCGGTTCCCAGGCACATTACCTGCATGCCGACGTCACCCGCAGTGAATCCGTGCGCGCCGCCGTGGCCGAATGCGAGAAGCGGGTGACCAAGGTTGATGTGCTGTTCAACAATGCCGGCCGCGTGCTGCGCAAGCGCTTCGAGGACACCAGCGAGGAAGGCTGGCAGGCCATGCTGGCGGACAATCTCACCAGCAACTTCCTTTGCGCCAAGTACTTCCTGCCGCTGATGAAGCAGTCCGGCTCCGGCGCCATCATCAACCATGCCTCGGTGGATGCCAGCCTGGGCAACCCCACCATCGCCGCCTACAGCGCCGCCAAGGGCGGGCTGCTGCCCCTCACCCATGTGATGGCGCATGACCTGGCGAAATACGGCATCCGCGTCAACGCCATGTCCACCGGCAACATCACCACGGCGCTGAGCGGCCCCGGCCAGAGCGAGGCCATCAGCGCGCGCACCGCCGTCACCCCGTTGGGCCGCACCGGACGCCCGGAAGAGGCCGCGCAGGTGGCGCTGTTCTTTGCGTCGGACTGGTCCTCCTTCGTCAATGGCGCCAACCTCGTCGTCGATGGCGGGCGCACTGGCATCACGCAGGGTTGCTTTGAATGCTGAAGACTCAGGAAGAAGGCTGCATCCGGGCCATCCTGTCCAGAAGTTCGGCTGCGGGCATCACGTCCGCGTACTTCTGGGACATGTCGAACAGATTCACCGCGTGCGACACCTGACCGCGGTCATAGACGCAGTCCTCGGGGACGACCACCCTGAAATTCAGCGAAAAAGCGTCCACCACACTGGCGCGTATGCAACCGCTGGTGGTGCAGCCTGTCATCACCAGGGTGTCAACGCCCAGTTCGATCAGGTGGCTCGCCAAGGGTGTGCCGAAGAAGGCACTGGGATGTTTCTTCGGCAGAAGAATGTCGCCCTCGACCGGGGCCAGTTCCCGCACGAATTCATAGCCATGCGCCGGAATGCTCCACATGCTGGGTGTCTTCTCGGCAAGACGGCCACCGTCGCTGGCGAGCTTGGGTGCCACATGCGGATAGAGCACCGGCCAGCGCCGCAAGCGGAACGCGTCGACCAATGACCGCACACGGGGAACCACGTTCCAGCCCAGTTCTCCGCAACTGGTGGGGAACTCCTTCATGGCCTCCACCAGCGGACGCGACACGGTACCCAGGGTGCGGTACTGCATGTCGATGATGAGCAAGGCTGGCCGCTGACCGAGGCCTGATGGTCGACCGAAGCCGGCGCTGTCGTAAATCCGTTCTTCCTGTTCGCTGATCAGTCCCTGCCACGGTTTCATGTGCCCACCCTATTCCGGGATGATGCCGCTGGCTGCCACGACTTTCGTCCACTTGGCGATCTCCGCCTGCAGCAGCACGCGGAATTCCGACGGTCCGGTTTCGGTGGGAATCAGGCCTTGCTCAACCATCCAGTCACGGTTCTCCTTCGCCCTGATGGTCCGGATCATGGCATCGTGGATCACCTGCACCACGGGGCCCGGTGTCCTTGCCGGTGCCAGCACGCCGGCCCAATTGGATGCTTCATATCCGGGAACTCCGGATTCGGCGATGGTCGGCACATCGGGGAAGGCGGCGAGCCGCGTTGCGCTGGCAACCGCCAGCGGGCGCACCTTGCCTGCCGCCACCTGCGGCATGGCCGTCTGGGTCACGACGAACAGCAGGTCGAGTTGCCCGCCCATCAGGTCAGCCATGGCCGGCCCACCCCCTTTGTAGGGTATGTGGGTGAAGCTGATGCCGCTCATCATCCTGAGCAGCTCCCCGGACAGGTGCGGCGTGCTCCCCGTTCCCGAGGACCCCATGTTCAGCTTCCCGGCATTGGACTTCGAGTAGGCAATCAGTTCGGGGATCGTTCGAAACGGTGCGCCGGGCCGGGTCAACAGCACCTGCGGTGACAATGCAAACAGGATAACCGGCGAAAAGGAATCCACCGGGTGATAGGGCAATGACTTGTGCATGGGCGCATTGGAGGCGTGGCTGCTGGATATCATGGTGAGCGTGTAACCATCCGGTGCCGCCGCAGCCGCGTTGGATGTGCCGAGCACCCCGGCTGCACCGGGCCGGTTGTCCACCAGTACCAGTTGCCCCAGATGCTGCCCAAGCGGTGGCGACAACTTGCGTGCCAGGATATCCGACCCGCCACCGGGGGCGACATTGATGATCATGCGCACCGGCCGCGCGGGCCAGGGCTGTGCATGAGCCAGGAGCGAGGCGCCGGCGCACAGCAGGACCAGCGGCAATGCGACTAGATGTTTCATAAGCTCATGCATGAAGCTTCTCCGCTGATGAAGTGAATTCTGATGCAAGGAAAGAAGCTCGTGTCCTTTTCAGACGACACCTTCCGCCCTCAAGGCTTCGATGGCCGCGCGCTCATAGCCCAGGCTCTCCAGGATTTCCTGCGTATGCTCGCCAAGCCGCGGAGGGGCCTTGTCTACGGACGGACCATCGTGCTCGAAGCAAAAGGCACTGGCAGGGACGGTCATGGGGCCATCCACGCCGGGCAGGCTGTCGAAGCGATGCAGGACCTTGCGGGTAGGCAATTGCCGGTCTTGCAGGGTGTCAGCAAGGCCGCGTACCTTCAGGGCGGGCACCCTGCGTTCCTGGAAAAAATCCTCCCATTCCTGCGCCGTTCTGGTGAGCAGGATTTCGGTCAGGAAGGCGGATTCCTCTTCCTGTGCAGCCTTGCGCCCGGCGTAATCGCGGCAGCCCAGATCCGGTCTGCCCAGGGCCTCGAACAGTCTTGTGTGCTCGCGCCGGTTGGTGGCCGCCAGCATGATCCGGCCCTCACGGGTCTGGTACAGGCACTGGCTGGCGAAATTATGGGTATTGCCGCGCGCGGATGGCGCCTTGCCGGTGGCCATGTAGTTGGTGATATGCGATGCCTGCAGCAGGAGTGCCGTGTCCAGCATGGACACATCGATGGTCTGCCCTTCACCAGTTCGCTCGCGATGGAACAAGGCGCTGGCAATGGCAAAGGCCGTCATCATGCCGGTCGAGTAATCCACGACCGGCGCCCCGGATTTGTAGCCTTCACCTCCTGCCGGACCGGTCACGGCGAGTATCCCGGACATCGCCTGAATGGCATGGTCATAGGCGGAGTGGCTCCCGCGCGGCCCGCCCTGGCCAAATCCGGTGATGGAACAGTAGATCAGTGAGGGATTGAGGGCCCTCATGGCCTGCGCCCCCAGCCCCAGCCCGGCCAGCACCTCACCACGATAGTTCTCCACCAGCACATCCGCCTGCCTGACGAGCCGGCGCAGGATCTCGCGGCCCTTGTCCAACTTGAGGTTGAGCGTCAGGGAGCGCTTGTTGGCATTCTGGGCAAGATAATTGGCGCCCATGTCACGCTGGTTGAGTGTTTCGCAGCCACCGGTGTGCCGGCTCTGGTCGCAATCGCCGGGATTCTCCACCTTGATCACATCGGCGCCGAGCAGCCCAAGTTGAAAGGTGGCGAAGGGGCCAGCCAGCACATGCGTGACATCCAGCACCAGCACCCCGGAAAATGCGCCCATCTCAAGCCCGCCCTGGGGAGCGCCGGACAGCCCTCAGACCGGGTCCGGTGACGGGAAGGAAAGCTGTTGCCGGAGTGGTCGCATCGCGCATCTGGGCATTCTAGGCGCGCCACCAGGGGCGATCAGAACTTCGTGTTTGACTGACTTACTGCCGGTTATGGCCTGCCCGGCAGCGATACCATGTCGGTTCGAGCCGAAGAATCCGCCCGCCATGACCAGGCCATTGCAGTGCGGCCACCGCGGGAGGTACCGGGACTGAAGGAGCACGGCCTTGATCCTGCAACAACTGCGCTACCTGCGAGCCATCATCGCCCATGGGTTCAACATTTCCAGGGCGGCAGAAGCCCTGCATACCTCACAGCCTGGCATCAGCAAGCAGGTACGCCTGCTGGAGGAGGAACTGAAGATCGACATCTTCGTCCGGGAACGCGGCCGCATCATCGGCCTCACTGAGCCGGGTGCTGCCATCCTCAAGGCCGCCAACACCGCCTTGCGGGCAACGGAGAACATCGGTTCGGTTGCCCGCGACTATGTCCAGGACGAAGTCGGCTGCCTGCGCGTTGCGGCCACCTTCACCGTGGCGAAGTATCACCTGCCATCCATATTCCAGGGCTTTGCCGGTCGCTATCCCAAAGTGGCGCTGACCCTGCATGAGGGCGATCCGACCGGCGTCAGCCGCATGGTCTGCGAGGGTGAAGCCGACATTGCCGTGACCACACGACCGACCGGCTCGTTTGCGGATCTGCTGATGATGGAATGCTTTCGCCTGCCGCCGGTACTGATTGCCCCCAAAGGACATCCGCTGCTGCAACTGGTGAGCCCAACGCTGGAACAGATATCACGCTATCCCTTCATCACCTCGAACGCGGGCTCGCTGGGAC
>CAIPGJ010000164.1 GCA_903864555.1 uncultured Pseudomonadota bacterium
CAAGCTGCCCATTGTGGTCAATGACTCGCGCGGCTTCTTCACCAGCCGGGTGTTCGGCACCTTTGTGATGGAGGGTGCGGCCATGCTGGGCGAAGGCATCCCGGCCCCGGTGATCGAAAACGCCGGCATCCAGTGCGGCATGCCGGTGGGGCCGCTGGCCGTGCTGGATGAAACAGCGCTCAGCCTGAGCCTGCATGTGATGGAGCAGACCATGGCCGACTACTGCGCAGAGGGCCGCAGCTACACCCCCACACCGGGCGAGCAACTGGTTGCCGACATGGTGCGGCACCACGGGCGCCCGGGCCGTGCCGGTGGCGGCGGTTTTTACGACTACCCTACCGAGAAAGGCGCACGCAAGACGCTGTGGCCGCAGCTCAAAACCCTGTTTGAGAAACCCAGCCATCCCTGGGTCATGGCCGACATCCAGGACAGGCTGCTGTACCGCCAGGCCGTTGAGACCGCCCGCTGCCTGAGCGAGAACGTACTCACTAACGTGGCGGACGCCAACATCGGCTCTATTTTCGGTATTGGCTTTCCGGCCTGGACGGGTGGTGCCATCCAGTTCATCTACGGCATGGGGGTTGAGGCCTTTGAGCAGCGTGCGGCCGAGCTGGCGCAGCGCTTCGGGCCAGGCTTCGCGCTCAGCGACAAGGTAAGCGCTGCGATCCGTCGCTACCAACCGGTTTATTAAGAACCTGAACGTATTCCGCTGTCCAAGCCTCCCCTGAACCCCGGAGGGGAGTACCGATAAGCCGTCAAACCGTTGACAACAATGGTTTTTTTCCTCCAACACCGCACCGTCCGCCACCCTTTGTAAACATGAAACACAAATGTGAATTAGTTTCATAGACTATGGAGTTACAAGTTGACCCGTGGGAGACCGTCTTTGAACCGCCTTAACCAAATCCTGTGGACCCTGGCAGGCATTGCCGCAGTACTGGCGGGGCTGGCACTGGTTTTTCAGAAACAGGTCGCCACCCGACTCCTGCAAGAGATGGTGGACCGCAATGCCGGGCGGGACATCCTCCCCAGCCTGCCTGACGGGCTGCACTTGGCCTTGTGCGGCACCGGCTCACCCCTTCCCGACCCCACCCGCGCCGGCCCCTGCTCGGCCATCATTGCCGGTGATCGGCTATTTATTGTGGACGCTGGTGAAGGCAGCACGCGCAATCTGGCCTACATGGGCATACCTGCTGGCCGCATCGAGGCCATGTTTCTGACCCATTTCCACTCCGACCACATCGACGGCCTGCCGCCCTTCATGCTGCAGCGCTGGGGCAGCAGCCGCGCCCTGACGCCCACGCCCATTTACGGCCCGACCGGTGTGGACAAGGTGGTCGATGGCTTTCGGGCCGCCTATGTGCTCGATTTCGGCTACCGCGTCGCTCACCACTCCGAGCGCATCATGCCGCCCGGGGGCAGCGGTGGCAAGGGGATTCCGTTCGCACTGCCGCCCGTGGGACAGGGCGACCAGGTGGTCGTGCTGGACGACAAGGGGCTCAAGGTCACGGCTTTTCGCGTCAACCACGCACCCGTCGAGCCGGCGGTGGGTTACCGCTTTGACTACAAGGGCCGTTCCATCGTGATCAGCGGCGACACCAACGTCAGTGCGTCCCTGGTGGCTGCGGCCAAGGGTGCCGACATCCTGGTGCA
>CAIPGJ010000165.1 GCA_903864555.1 uncultured Pseudomonadota bacterium
GGGGACGCTTCGTCCGCAGCGCCAGCCATGAATGATCTGCTCGATCGGGTCGCCGTCATGCTCGCATTCGAGCAGATTGGTGGTGCGCAGGCCTGTCTCGATATGGCCGTGGAATATGCTCGCAATCGCTATGCATTCGGTCGCCCGATCGGCTCGCTCCAGGCCATTAAACACAAGCTCGCGGACATCTATGTCGCGATCGAACTGGCGCGCTCCAACGCCTATTTTGCCGCCTGGGCCCTGTCCAACGACGCGCCTGAGTTGGCCATTGCGGCAGCCACTGCCCGCGTGTCGGCCACAGATGCATTCCATCTGGCCGCCAAGGAAAACATTCAGACTCACGGCGGCTTTGGCGTCACCTGGGACGCCGATTGCCACCTGTATCTAAGACGTTCCGAATGGCTCGCTCTCGTGGTGGGTAGCCGGAGGTCATGGAAGGCGCGAATCATGAGCGAATTGACAAAACATCCCGAATACGTGGCGGACTAGCTGATCATGGATTTTGACGACTCACCAGCCGAGGCCAAATTCAGGAAAGAGGTGCGTGCTTTCCTGGAAGTGAATGCGATTCCCAAGAGTCAGGTGCAGAGCCGTTACACCCGCGCCTATCCCAGTGATGACATGGTGCAGCGTGCGTGCGATTGGCAGAAAGCGAAGGCCGACAACGGTTTTTCCGCCATTCTCTGGCCACGTCGCTGGGGTGGACGTGAGGGCAAGCCCATTGAGCAGGTGATCTACAACCAGGAGGAGAGTCGCTACGACGTGCCTCGCGGGGTATTCGAGATCACCCTGGGCATGTGTATGCCCACCATGCTGGCCTATGCATCCGAAAAAGATCTGCTGCAGCATGTACCCTCGGCCCTGCAGGGACGGGAGATCTGGTGCCAGCTTTTTTCTGAGCCTTCAGCCGGTTCGGACCTCGCCGGGTTGCGCACACGCGCGCGCCGCGAAGGGGATCGCTGGATCATCAACGGTCAAAAGATCTGGACCTCGCGGGCCAACATCGCGGACTTCGGCTTGCTGCTCACCCGCACCGACAGTACCGTTCCCAAGCATGCCGGCCTGACCGCATTCTTTCTGGACATGAAGTCCCCCGGTGTCGAAGTACGACCGATCAAGCAGGTTTCCGGAGACTACAACTTCAACGAGGTTTTCTTCACTGAGGTGAGCATTCCGGACTCACAGCGGCTGGGCGAAGCCGGCAAAGGTTGGCAGGTTGCCATGACCACCCTCTCACACGAACGGCTAACCGTAGGCGAGATCGTGGGGCCCAATTTCGCTGATTTCTTTCAACTTTGCACCATCCCCGATAACAACGGCAAGCGTCCTGTCGATGATCCTGCCATTCGGGAGAAGCTGGCAGAGCTTCACGTCTTGACCTCTGGTATTCGCTATACCCGCTATCGGGTGATGACGGCGTTATCCCGTGGTGGCAATCCCGGTCCTGAAGCATCGATCGCCAAGGTGGTGAATGCCTGCAAGCTCCAAGAAATTGCTGCGCTGGCGTTGGACCTGTACGGTCCTGCGGGCATGGTGATGAACCCTGAACTCACACCCATGTCGGGCTGGTTTCAGCAGGCCTACCTGTATGCACCTGGCAAGCGCATTGGAGGAGGGACGGACGAGATCATGCGAAATGTCATAGCGGAGCGTGTCCTCGGATTGCCCGCCGATCATCGTGCCGACAAGGGGGTGTCCTTCGACAAGATCCCTGTGGCGCCGCCAAGATAGTCGGCGTAATTGCCCTAAACCCGGGCGGGGTACTTTTCATTTCAACAGCTTGAAGCGCTTGGAGGCGATGTAAGGCCGGCTTTTCGCCAGACCCTACGGCTATTCCTTGATGCCGGCGATTTCGATGATCTGCTTCACCTGCCGGTATTCCGAGACGATGTGCTTCTGCAAGTCTGCCGGTGAGCTGGACACGGCCTCCACACCGGCTGCCATGAAGCGTTCCCTGATCGACTGGACCTTGAGTGCCTTCTCGATGGAGGCGCCCAGCCGCTCGGTGGCCCGCGGCGGCATGCCTGCCGGCCCGAAGATTCCGCCCCAGGAACTGTAGGTGAAGGCAGGCAGTCCCGCTTCGGCTGACGTGGGGACGCCGGGTACGAACACCGAGCGTGTCGGGGCGCCGACGGCCAGCCCGCTCAGTCGGTCGCTGGCACTGGTGAGTCCGGCGACCGTGCCATAGACCACGTCCAGTGTCTTGGCCATCAGGTCGGTCATGGCCGGGGCGATGCCCTTGTAGGGGACGTGGGTCAGATTGACATCCGCCAGCGTATTGAACAGTTCCCCGGCCAGATGGTTGAAATTGCCCACGCCGCCTGATCCGTAGTTCAGCTTGCCGGGGCGGCGTTTTGCCTCGGCGATGAGGTCCTTCAGTGTCTTGTAGGGGCCGTCCTTGTTCACCATCACCACCACCGGCTGCGACCACAGGAAGCTGATGGACTGGAAATCCTTCAGCGGGTCATAGCCGATCTTCGGATTGAGGTTGGGATTGTTGATGATGGTGCTGGGTGTGCCCATGAACAGCGTGTAACCGTCGGCGGGTGACTTGACGGCCTGCAGCGCGCCGATGGTGCCGCCAGCACCGCCCACATTGACCACGAGGAACGGCTGGCCGAGATCCTTGCTGAGCAGTTCGGCAACCAGCCGGCCCAATATGTCGGTGGATCCGCTGGGCGGGAAGGGGACGATCAGTCTGACCGCCCTGGAGGGGTAGTTCGGATCGGCCTGCGACGCGGCAGTCAGGGGAAGGGCGGCTGCCATCAGCAGGCAGAGCAGACGCAACAATACCTGCTTGAAACCCATGGGGCTTTCTCCTTTGGTGTAGGTCATCTGTGTGGCCTGTCATGTGGGTGAACCGAGACAGAGCTTATAGGTGGCCTGCATCCGCATGTCAAACCGGCACCGCACATCCGCTTGTGATGGCCACGGGCCAAATTGACATCATCGGACAGGGGGTGCTACGTTAGGGAAGTACTGATCAAGGGGGCACAGCCCCCTTGAGAATCCCCGACTTTGGAGGGATGTTTTTCAGTCATTCTCTTCCTTTGGGAACTTGATCAGCGCTTCCTTGGATCACGCTGTGAAGTGAGCACAGTCTGCATTCATAACAATAATCATTGACTCCGATCTTCGTGGGTCATTGCGCCGATTGCGCGCACGAGGAGGAGTCTTCATGGCGCTGACCTGATCGATTGCCGCAGGGCGGCGCGGCGCAAGCCACACCCTGCAGATGCGCAAAGCACGTTCTTTTTTTTGACAGATTCGAGGTGGCTGCAATGAAGGTTTACGAATGCGATGTCGCGGTGATCGGCGCCGGTATATCCGGCATGATTGCCGCCTTGCGCTGTGCGCAGGGCAGAATGAAATCGCTGGTTTTCGAGAAAACACCGGACCAGCGTTACATCTGCAATTCCAGGCTGACCGGCGGGATCTGGCACTGCGCCCAGACCGACATCCTGACCGATCCGGCGAAGCTGCAGCAGATCATCATGACGGTCACCGGCGGCAATGCGCGCCCGGATCTGGCCAAGGCGGTGGCCACCGACGGCATTCGGGTGGTGCGCTGGATGCAGCAGATGGGCATCCGCTTCATGAAGGGGCCTTTTGATTACCAGTCCCACATGCTGGCGCCGCCCACCCTCACCCTGGAAGGGCGCCAATGGGAGGGGCGCGGTGGCGATGTCATGCTGCGCACCTTTGAAAGCAAGCTGGCCGAATCGGGTGGCAGCCTGCAGCGCGGGCACCGCGCCGTTCGCCTGATCACGCAGGGCGGGGCGGTGACCGGGTTTGCCGGCGAGACAGCCGATGGTGCTGCATTCGAGGTTCGTGCCGGGCATACGGTGCTTGCCGATGGCGGCTTCCAGACGAATGCCGAAATGACCCGCGGGCCCATCACGCCTGATCCGCAGCGCGTGTTCCAGCGCAATGCCAAGACCGGCCTGGGTGACGGATTGAAGATGGCCTTGGAGGCCGGTGCGGCAGCGACCGACCTGCGCGGCTTCTACGGACACGTCCTGTCGCGCGATACCTTCAGCAACGACAGGCTGTGGCCCTACGCCTGGCTCGATTTCGTGATTGCGGCCGGGATGGGCGTGCGCAGCAATGGCCGGCGCTTCGATGATGAGGGCAAGGGCGGCGTGCACATGGCCAATGCCATTGCCGCGCTGGAGGATCCGCTCGACACCTTTGTCATCGCCGACCAGCGCATCTGGGATGAGCGTGGCACCTACAATTTTGTGGCGCCCAATCCCCGCTTGCCCGACTGGGGCGGCACCATGCACAAGGCGGACTCGCTGGCCGAACTGGCTGCCAAGGCGGGCATCGAGCCTGTCGGCTTGATGGCCGAAGTAGAGGCCTACAACCGTGCAGTGGCTGCCGGTGCAACGGACAGGCTGCAACCGGCCCGCTCGACGGCCAAGTTCACGCCTTATGCGATCGAGAAGGCGCCCTTCTATGCCTTCCCGGCCTGCGCCGGGATCACCTACACCATGGGCGGCATCAGTATCGATGACCACTGCCGCGTCCTGGCGGCCAGCGGCCAGCCGGTGGCGGGCCTGCTGGCAGTGGGTTGCACCACCGGCGGGCTCGAAGGCGGCGACGTCAAGGGATATGTGGGCGGACTGGTCAAATCCAGCGTGACCGGTCTGCGGGCCGCGGAACATGTCCTGGGTGTGCTGGTCGAATGATGGCGGCGCGGACCTGCAGCGAGCCACGGGGGACGATGGCGTGAAGCGTCCATTACTGCAGGAGCTTGCCGAGTACGCGGTCAGCATCCGCTGGTCGGCCTTGCCGCAGGTGGTTCAGGACGAGGCGCGCCTGAACGTGCTCGACACCATCGGTTGCATGGCCTCGGGGGCGCGCCTGGGTGAAACACGGCGCCTGCTGGCGGCGGAACGTGCGCTGGGCGAGCAGGGCAGGTCCGGTGTGCTCGGCGCCAGGGGCGGTTTCTCCGCGCAGTCGGCAGCCCGCATCAATGCCTACATGGGCGATGTGTTCGAGCTGAACGA
>CAIPGJ010000166.1 GCA_903864555.1 uncultured Pseudomonadota bacterium
GCGAGTTCCGCAGGCGCCCGCATTTTCGTAAATGAGGGACGCGAGCATCGCAGGGCAGCCCTGCAGCGAAGCGGAAGGGCCGTCCCCTCCGGGGTCGCCTTCTTTTGGTTACTTTTCTTGGCGAAGCAAGAAAAGGAACTCGCCGAGAGGCGAAATAGCGAACCCAGAAGAAAGTTACTTGCCAACAGGGCAGAACAATACCGTAGACAGGAAGTAGCACCTCCGATCCGATATAAGCTGCCCGGAACAGTGATCCGAATGTCAAACCGTCGTTTGAAGCGTCGAGAGGTTCCCATGACCAGATTTCCCCTGACATCCCTCCTGCTGTCACTGACCTGGGCAAACCTCGCCCACGCTCAACCCGCCGACAACTACCCCTCCCGCCCCGTCAGCGTGGTCGCTGCCATCGCCCCCGGCGGTGGCATCGACATCGAATCGCGCCAGTTCACCTCGCGCCTCGCACCGCTGCTGGGGCAGCCCTTCGTGCTCGACTTCAAGCCCGGCGCCGCCGGCACCATCGGGGCGGCTCACGTGGCGAAGGCGAAACCGGATGGCTACACGCTGCACGTGGTGGCCGGCGGCTTCACGGTGTTTCCGGCCTTCTACAAGGACCTGTCCTTTGACATCGTGAAGGACTTCGCGCCCATCTCGCTGCTATATGAGCGCTCGTCGGTGCTGCAATTGGCCAACAATTTCCCGGCGAAGCGCTTTCCGGAGTTCATCGCCTACGCCAAGGCCCATCCGGGCAAGGTGAACTACGGCACCACGGGCGCCGGCAGCATCACCCATCTGGCCGGTGCCTGGCTGGCGGATGCGACCGGGGCACAGTTCACCTTCGTGCACTACAAGGGTTCCGGGCCGCTGCTGCTGGAGATGATGGCCGGCCGCCTGGATGCCGGATCGGGCATCCTGTCCGCAGGGCTGCCCTATGTGCGTAGCGGCAAGACGCGCGGCATCGCCATCCTCAACAACAAGCGCTCGAAGCTGCTGCCCAACCTGCCCACGGTGGAGGAGCAGGGCGTGCCGGGCTACAACTATGTCAACTGGCTGGGCTTTCTGGCACCGGTGGGCGTTCCTGCACCCATCATCAACCGGCTCAACGAGGCCCTGGTGAAGATCACCCGTTCGGCCGAGATCACCGACATGCTGGAGCGTGAAGGCAGCATTCCGGTGGCCAGCTCGGCCGCGGAGTTCCGCACCCACCTGATGGCCGAGTCGGCGCGCTGGAAGCGGATTGTCACCGACGCCGGCATCCGGCTGGAGGAATGAGCCATCTTTTCGGCAGTCCGGCGACCGGGACCGCTGCGGGCGTGGGGTAATATCAGGTAGTCGCCACGCGGCCCTGCCCGTGACATTCCATGACCACAAGAAAACAGCAAGCAAGCGGAGGAAATCAGCGTGAAACAACTGGCGGGAAGCTGTGCCATCGTCGGCATGGGGCGGTCCATCTGCAGGCGGGGTGAGCCGGAGAAGAAGACACCGCTGCAGCTCATGATCGAGGCGGCGGGCCTTGCGATGAAGGATGCCGGCATCAACCGCACCCAGATCGGCGCGGTGTTCACCGGGCGCATGCCGCGCACCTACATGTCGCTGCAGTACAACCAGGCGGTGCTGAATGAACTGAAGATCATGCCGACCTTCTCCAGCGAAGTGACTTCGCATGGCGCTGGCGCGCTGGGCACCATCGAGCTGGCGGTGCTGGCGTTGAACGCGGGCATGATCGACTATGCGCTGTGCGTGTGCGGGGAAGCCAGCCCGCTGTGGATCGAGATGGTCGGCGGCAGCGCCGCCTGGGAGTGCGACCTGCAGTTCGAGGCACCCTACGGCGCCACCACACCGGCGCTGTACGCGCAGTGCGCCAACCGCTACATGCATGAATACGGCATCACCCCCGAGCAGATGGCCAAGGTCTGCGTGGAGAACCGGCGCTGGGCGCTGGACCATCCGCAAGCCGCCATGTACAAGCGCGGTCCCATCACCATCGATGAGGTGCTGAGCTCGAAGATGATCGCCTCGCCGCTGCACATGCTCGAGTGCGCCACCTGGTTCCCCGGCGGCATCGGTTCGGCCGCCATCGTGACGCGCGCCGACATGGTCAAGCGTTCCCCGAGCAAGCCCATCTATGTCGCCGGCTTCGGCCAGCATTCCACGCATGAGTGGATCGGCGAGCGCATGGGCTTCTGGGGCACCGAGCCCTGTGTCGAGGGCCCGGACATGGTGCGCACCGGCGCCAGCGTCGCCGCTCGCCAGGCCTACAAGATGTCCGGCCTGTCGCCCAAGGATGTGAACATCGCCGAGACCTCGGCGCCGTTTTCCTTCCTCAATGTGCTCATCCTCGAGGAACTGGGCTTCTGCGATGTGGGCGAGGGCGGACGCTTCGTCGAATCCGGCGGCGTCGACTACGACGGCGGCCTGCCCTTCAATACCACCGGCGGTTACCTGTCCTTTGGCCAGTCGGGCCAGGGCCTGTACCTGCTCAAGGAAGTCATGGACCAGATCAAGGGCTGCCCCGAAGGCCGTCCGGTGCCGGATGTGAAAGTGGGCCTGGTGCACGGCCACGGCGGACCGAATGCCTGCCATTCGGTGATGCTGGTGACCGGCGAACCGCTCTGACCCAACCGCAGACAGGAGAACAGAAAATGGAATTGAACTGGGCTGAAGGCCTGCCGGTACGGGTGGGCGAGATGTTCATCGGGCTGTACCAGCCGTCGCCGGAGACGGCCGGCTACTGGGAGGGCGTGAAGCGCCACGAGCTGCTGATCAAGCATTGTCCCCATTGCAACAAGCTGCACCATCCGCGGCGCATCCTGTGTTCAGGCTGCGGCGAAACCGGCCTGGGCTGGAAGCTGGCCGGCGGCAAGGGCAAGGTGTATTCATTCAGCGAAGTGCATCGCACCACGGGCGAGTTCAGCCCGTCCACACCCTACGTCGTTGGCGTCGTCGAGCTGGAGGAAGGCGTGCACATGTTCACGCGCTTCCTGCCGCGCCAGGGGGATGCCGACAATGCCGGCATCAGGATCGGTGCTGCGGTGAGTGTCGAGTTCCAGGTGCTGGAGCAGGACATGCTGTTGCCGGTGTTCAGGTTGGCGTAGCTGGTGTAAAGGGATTAGAAAAAATGTCTTACGCTCCACTCAAGGGCATCGTGGTGCTCGATCTCACCCAGTCGCTGGCCGGCCCCTTCGCCGGCATGCTGATGGGTGACCTCGGCGCCGATGTCATCAAGATCGAAATGCCGGTGACCGGCGATGGCGCGCGCAAGTGGGGCCCCCCCTTTGCCGGCGACAGCGGACCGACCTTCATCGGCTTCAATCGCAACAAGCGCAGTTGCGCCATCGACCTGCACCACAAGGAAGGCCGCGAGCAGGTCATCCAGATGGTGAAGCAGGCCGACGTGGTGCTGGAGAACTTCCGTCCCGGCACCATGAAGCGCTTCGGCATCGATTACGAAACCCTGAAGCGGCACAATCCGAGCCTCATCTACTGTTCCATCTCCGGCTATGGCCAGAAGGGTCCACTCTCGGGCTGGGCCGCCATGGACCTGATGATCCAGGCCATCAGCGGCATGATGTCGGTCACGGGTGAGCCCGAAGGCCGTCCGGTGAAGGCGGCAGCGCCCATTGCCGACCTGATGGCTGGCTATACGGCGGCCTTCAGCGTGCTGGCTGCGATTCATCAGCGCGCCAGTTCCGGCGAAGGCCGCTGCATCGACGTGGCCATGCTCGATGCCATGATCACGGTGCTGGGCCAGAGCGTGGTGGCCACCACCATCAGCGGCGAGCCGCCGGAGCGCCAGGGCAATGCCCACCACCTGATGGCGCCCTACCAGTCCTTTCGCACCGCCACCAGCGATTTCGTGGTGTCGCTCACCACGCAGAAGCGCTGGGCGGCCCTGTGCACGCTGTCCGAGTTCACGCACTTCTTCGACCAGGCCATTTACCAGACGCAGGACCAGCGCAACGCCAATCGGGCGCAGCTCTGCATCGACATGCAGGTCATATTCCAGACCCGGCCGGTGGATTACTGGATGAGCCACTTCGAGCGCCTGGGCCTGCCAGCGGCTCCGGTAAACACCATCCCCGAAGTGCTGGCCGAGAAGCATCTGGCCGAGCGCGGCACGCTGCTGGAAGTGGAATACCCGCCGGGCAGTGGCAACAGGATCAAGGTGCCGGGCATGCCCTGGCGTGACATTGCCGCGGAGCAGCCGCTGCGCAATCCGCCGGCGGTCGGCCAGCATACCGAGGAAGTGTTAAGGCAGTTCGGCATTGCCCCGGCAGTAAAGACGGGGACTGTCTAGAGGCAGAACAGGCTCGCTGCAGTCCGGTCATGGCCGGACTGGCCGGGAGCGGATGATGGTGAACCATCCGGATGCCAGGGGTTCAGTCAAGAAACCCCGCGAAGTCCGGGCAACCCGAGATCAATGAAGGAGACATCATGCAGTCAGCCCTGAACAGTGGTGTGGTGTTGCGTGTGGCCCTTGGCCTGTGCGCCGTGATGGTTGCGGCGCCGGGCATGGCGCAGAATTATCCGGACAAGCCGATCCGCGCGGTCGTGCCCTTTGCCCCGGGTGGCGCCAATGACGTGATGGCGCGGGTGGTCTCGCCCTACCTCAGCAAGCAGCTGGGCCAGCCGATGATCATCGAGAACCGCCCCGGCGCCAATGGCCATATCGGCATCGAAGCGGTGGCCAAGTCCCGCCCCGATGGCTACACCATTCTCTACAGCGCCACGGCGTCCACGGTGCTGCCGGCCATCACCCGGAACATGCGCTATGACCCGATCAAGGATATCCAGCCGGTGGCCGAAATCGGCCAGGGGCCGTATGCCGTGTACGTCAACCCCAAGGTGCCGGCCACGAACCTGCGCGAACTGGTGGAGTACGCACGCAAGAACCCGGGCAAGCTGAATGCCGGTGCCGGCGGACTCTCGGGGACACGCCTCTCGGTGGAGTTGCTGCGCATCCAGAACAACCTGCAGCTGGAGATCATCTCCTACAACGGCAACGGGCCGACCGCCACGGCAGTGGTCGGCGGGGTCGTCGATTTCGCCATCATGGACGTGTCTGCCTTTGCCGGTCACCTGCAGTCAGGGCGTGTGAAGGCACTGGCCGTGGCCGGCGAGAAGCGCCTGCCGGCCCTGCCCGATGTGCCCACCACAGCCGAAGCCGGCTTCCCCGACCTGAAGGCCGGGGCCATCTTCGGCATTTATGTGGCGGCTGGCACGCCCAATGACATCGTGCAGAAGCTCAACACCACGGTGAATGGCGTCATCGTCCTCCCCGAGGTGACCGAGCAGTTGCGCAAGCTCGGGGCCGAGCCGAACCCCAAGACCGTGACGCAGTTCACCCAGCTCATCCACAAGGAAATCCAGCTCTGGCGCGAAGTGGTCATCAAGGCCAAGCTGCCCACGGAAGAGTACTGAGCAGGAACTGCTGCCGAGCGGCCACCTGAGCGGTGGTCGTTGCCGGCATCACCGTCGCGCCACCTGAACCCGGAGGTTTGAACACCATGGCAGCCGCATCCGCCCTTGAGGGCATACGCGTCATCGATTTCGGACAGTACATCGCCGGGCCGTTTGCGGCCATGCTACTGGCCGACCAGGGCGCGGACGTCATCCGCGTCGACCCGCCCGGAGGCCCGCGCTACCAGACACCGGCCAATGCCACCTGGAACCGCAACAAGCGCAGCATCGTCCTTGACCTGAAGACGGCCGAAGGACTGCAGACGGCGCAGCGCCTGATCGCATCGGCCGATGTGGTGATCGAGAACTTCCGTCCCGGCGTGATGGACCGGCTGGGGCTGGGCGCTGCGGCCCTGTGCGCGGCGCATCCGCGCCTGGTGTACTGCTCGATGCCCGGTTTCGGCCATGATGATCCGCGCGCCGGTGTGGCCGCCTGGGAGGGCGTGCTGGGCGCGGCCACCGGCGCCTATCGACCACCCGCCGGCTCCACCACCGGTCGCCCGGTGTACACGGTGATTCCGTTTTCCTCGGCCTATGCCGCCTTCCTCTCCGCGGTGAGC
>CAIPGJ010000167.1 GCA_903864555.1 uncultured Pseudomonadota bacterium
CGCGCCGACGACAAGAAGAAAGCGCGCCTGAACTGCATCCACCACCTGCTGCAACAGATGCCCTACCAGGAGATCCCGCGGCAGGAAGTGGTGATGCCCAACCGGGAACGCCACAAGGACTACCGCCGCAACCCCATTCCGGATGACCTGATCGTGCCGGAAGTGTACTGACAAGCCGCGCAGGCGGCGGCTGCAAAGACAAAGGTTCTTCACCGAATTCCGGGGATGCCGCGGGTTTACCCCCTTGTCAAAGGGGGCCGACTGGCCACAGGCCAGCGGGGGGATTTTGACCAACCGGGCGGATCTCATTGCCTTTTCCCGATTGCCATGGGCCCTGCACTTGGTTGTTGCCTTGCAGGCGGAAGGGGCGCGGGAAGAAATCCAGGTCATCGATCGAGCAATGGCTGGCGTGATACGAGGCAACGGTATGAAAATCCCCCCGCGCGACTGCGTCGCGTCGGCCCCCTTTGACAAGGGGGTTAACACCGCCAGTCATGCCGAACTTGCCGCGCCTTCTTTCCCGGAATTCGGCGAAGAGCCTTTGACAAGGGGGTAAACCCCGGGACTGCCAAGCTTGCTGCCAGTGCCTTCCCTCGGAAATCGGTGAAGGGCTTTTGACAGGGGCGGGCATGGCGCGGCTTCACTTGCCGGCCATGATGTGATCATTTTAAGATGATCACTATCGTCATCAATACGTCTTCATCTATATTGTTATCAACCACCACATCTCAATCGATCTTCGGCATATTGGTGTCGCGCACCAGCTTGGCCCAGCGCGCCGTCTCGGACTTCATGAACTCGCCGAAGTGCTCGGGCGTGCTGGTGAGAGGCTCGACGCCAGCGGCCTTCATTTTCTCGCTGATGTCGGCGGCGGCAATGATGCCGGCCAGTTCCTTGTTCAGGCGACCGACCACCGGCCGCGGCGTGCCCGCTGCGGCCAGCACGCCGAACCAGGTGGTGGTGTCGCAGTCGTTGATGCCGTTCTCGCGCGCGGTCGGCACATCAGGCAGCGAGGTGGCGCGTCTTGCATCCATGATGGCGATCGCCCTGACCTTGCCGGTCTGCACCTGCTGCACTGCCGTGGCCAGGCCGGTCATCACCATGTCCACTTCGCCGCCCATCAGGCCGGTGAGCGCCTGGCTGGTGCCCTTGTAAGGCACGTGCAGGATGTCGATCTTCAGGTTGATGCGGAACAGTTCCGTGGCGAGCGAAGTGGTGGCGCCCACGCCGCTCGAACCGAAAGTCAGCTTGCCCGGGTTGGCGCGCGCGTAGTCGACGAACTCCTTCAGGCTGCGGATCTGCAGCGAGGCGCGCACCATGGGCACGATGGGAATCTGCGCCACCAGCGTGACCGGGGCGAAGTCCTCGATGGTGTAACCCAGCTTGCTGTAGAGGCTGGGACTGATGGAGATCGACGAGGAGGACATCAGCAGCGTCGAACCATCGGGGCGGGAGCGGGCAACGAACTCGGTGCCCAGGTTGCCGCCGGCCCCGACGCGGTTCTCCACCAGCACCGGCTGGCCAAGGCGTTCGGAGAGCTTCGGGCCGAGCAGCCGACCGAGGATGTCGACGCCGCCGCCCGGCGGAAACGGGATGACCATGCGGATGGGCCGATCCGGAAACGCCTGGGCCTGTGCCGCGAGCGGCATCAGCGCGAAGGCGGCGGCGGTTGTTGCTGCCAGTGTGGTGGTGATCAGCATGCGTTCTGATTTCATGGGAAGTCTCTTTCTGGAACGGGATGGGTAGTGGCTGCTCACAGGGCCAGGCGATACACCCGGGCCGCGGTGTTGCGATAGAGGTCGGCCTTCTCCGAGGGGGAGTAGGCCGCGGCGATCTTCTTGAAGGCGTTCCACATCACACCATAGGAAAGGCTCTCCTTGTCCGGCGGGAAATTGCTCTCGAACATGCAGCGTGCGGGCGAGAAGGTGTCGATGGCGAAGCGGTAGAAATGCCCCGCCTTCGTCACCAGTTCATCCGAGGTCGGCGGCCG